>JBAXQU010000003.1:0-79969 GCA_037131555.1 Bacteroidota bacterium | reverse complement strand
TATGAACTTTACGAAATACGAATGGTACGAATTTACGAATGGTTGGATTACGAAGCGTGATGCGCTGACTAACTGCACCTGATTGAAGTGGAAATCCTTTTTCTTTGTCCTTTTCGGGCAAAGAAAAAGATTGGAACGAAAAGCAGGACGAAAGGAAACGAAGTGTGATGAACTGGCTGCCTCTATTTAGTTGTTAGTTGTTGGTTGTTGGTTGTTGGAAATGAGATGTGAGATATGAGATTTGGTTGTTATTTCATTTTTCGCTGCATCTCGCGCTCGGTGTCGCGTTTTTTGATGTCATCGCGTTTGTCGTATAGTTTTTTTCCTTTGGCAAGTGCAATGTCTATTTTGCAATAGCCTTTGTCGTTGATGTATAAAACGAGGGGAACAATGGTGAGTCCTTGGTCTTTCAGTTTGTTTTGGAGTTTGTTCAACTCTTGTTTGTTGAGGAGGAGTTTTCGGTCGCGTTTTTCTTCTACATTGTTGTAGGTGCCATGAAAATAGTGAGCGATGTGCATGTTTCGGATGTAAAGTTCGTTGTTGAAAAACACGCAGAAGGCATCGTTGATATTGCATTTTCCTTCGCGAATGGATTTAATTTCGGTGCCGGTGAGTTGTATGCCCGCGGAATAATTGTCGATAAAGGCGAATTCGAAAGATGCCTTTTTGTTTTTAATATTTATGGTATTGGGTGCGTGCATGGGGTTGCAAAGATAGTAAAAGGAAAGGTTTGGGAGGTGGTTAAGGTTGGTTATTTAACAATGAGCACAGGGATGGTGACTTGGTGGCGCACTGCATCGAGGGTGGTTCCAAGGATGATGTCTTTGAGGGCTTTGTGGCCGTGAGCACCCATCACCAGCAGGTCGGCATGGGTAGAGTTTACAATTTCGGGAATACTTTTCTTAGGATTTCCGAAGCCTAATGCTATGTCGATGGAGTATCCTTTTTGTATAAGTTCGGACTTATATTTTTCGAGGTTTATTTTGTCCGAAACCGTTTCTAAATCGTCAATTTCGTTGTTCATCATTCGCGCTCCTGCCGTTTCTACAATGTGGATTAGGATGTAATGCGCGTTTTTGCCTCCTTGTGCAAACGCATTGCTGATGGCTTTGCTATCGCTTTTGCTAAAATCGACTGTGATGGCGATGCGTTTGTATTGAGCGGCTTCAATGATTTTGAGGTCCGAAGGAATGCCATCGGGCACTGCGTTTTCTTTTTGTTTCACTTTCTTGAGTATTGGCATAAAGGTAATGTAAATGAGTAGAAGCCCTGCAGCTGCTACGATTGGCACGATGGTGAAATAGATGAGTGTAGGGTTTTGCGAATTGCTTATCCAATCGGCTACGGTGTCGATTACTAATTTAGCGTTGAGCAAGACGATGATGGTGGCTACTGTCCATGCGGCTATTTGTACCCAGGGCTTGTTTACAAATGTGCCCATTTGTTTTTTGTCGGAAGTGAGATGAATGAGCGGTATTACGGCAAAGCCAAGTTGCAAACTAAGAATGACTTGACTGAGGATGAGCAAATGGCCTGTGGCTGCTTCGCCAAGAAGCAGGATGGTGATGAAAGCAGGAACGATGGCCACAAGGCGAGTAATCAAGCGTCTGAGCCAAGGTTGTATACGCAGGTTGAGGTAGCCTTCCATCACTATCTGACCCGATAGCGTACCGGTGAGCGTGGAGCTTTGGCCTGCTGCAATTAATGCAATGGCAAACAAAACGGGAGCGAAACTTGTACCTAAAATATCATTAAGCAAATGGTGAGCATCTTGAATTTGCGCAACTTGGTAGTGCCCTGAGGTGAAGAAAGCAGCAGCCGCGAGTATGAGGATGGCTGCATTTACAAACAATGCCAGATTGAGGGCTACAACGGTATCGATAAAATTGAACCGAATGGCTTCCTTTATTCCGCTTTGCGTTCGGTGTATTTTACGGGTTTGAACCAAGGATGAATGTAAGTACAAATTGTGTGGCATCACTGTGGCACCAATAATACCGATAGCGATGTATAAGGCATCTTTATTAGGTATAGTAGGGATGAAACCTTTCACGAGTTCGCCAGCATCGGGTTTGGCAAATATTAATTCGACAATAAATGCAATACCCATGATGGCGATGAGGGCCAAGATAAAGGCTTCCATTTTTCGGATTCCGTGTTTTTGTAAAAAGAGAATGATAAATGTATCTAATACAGTGATGGAAACACCTGCCAATAGAGGGATATGAAACAGGAGCTGTAAGCCGATGGCCATACCAATCACTTCGGCTAGGTCGCAAGCAGCTATGGCTATTTCGGCCAGCATCCAGTTTATAAAATTGACAAATGGATGATAGGTAACGCGAGATGCTTGTGCGAGGTCTAAGCCACGAACCAAGCCCAAACGAGCGCTAAGGCTTTGAAGCAAGAGCGCCATGAGGTTACTCATCACCAATACCCAAAGTAATTTGTATCCAAACTGGCTACCTCCGGCAATGTCGGTAGCCCAGTTTCCAGGATCCATGTATCCAACACTAACCAAGTAGGCCGGTCCTACAAAAGCGAATAATTTTTTCCAAAACCCCGACTTGGTTGAGATGTCGATGCTTGAGTGTACTTCGGATAAAGATTTTTCAGAATTCGTTTTCATTAGTTGGTACAAAGTTCTAAAAAAATGTTGAAATGAGTACGATAAGATTTTTGAAAATTAAAATCAATAAAAAAGCCTCGCAATACTTACATATTGCGAGGCCGATTTAGAATAACTAAAATTTTGTTTATCGGATTAAATGTACAAACCCATTAGCAGTTAATGTTGGTGCATTTTCGAGACATGATTGTGAATAAGAGGCCATCCAGAAGTAAACACCTTCTTCGGCTTTGTTGCCATTTATTTTTCCATCCCATTGACTAGAAAAATCGCTGGTTTCGTAAACTTTTTTGCCCCAACGATTGAATACTTCGAGGTGGAATTCTTTGATGTATTTATAGGAACTTTGATTCATCAGGAAGTAATCGTTTTTCCCATCTCCATTTGGAGTAAACACATTTGTGTTGGTAATGAAATTGGGAGGAGGTGGCGGTAAAGCATATTCGAGTTGGGTACTTGCGATAACGTTGCAAGCTGCACCACCTAGAGGATTAGGCATTACAACGGTATAATACATTCCGGGAATTGGAAAGTCAACTTGCAATGAATCGTTAGTAGAAAGCACTGGCCCAGTTGCATTGGCATTGCCATACCATGAATAAGAATTAGAAGTCGCATTATTAACGAATAAATAAATAGGAGCATCGCCAGGACAAAATGTGGTGACAATACTCACAGAGTCGAACGCGTTTGGTGGTTGATTGACCGTGATTGTGTCTATGGTTTTGCAGCCACCTGCTGATGTAGCAGTAAGATAATAGGTTCCTGCAAAAGCATTGTTTAGCAAACTATCGTTATCAACGGTTGAATTAGTAAGCGCATTCACCCAAGAATAACTGTAAGCACCAAGAGGTCCTGAAGGATGAGAGATAGGTTTCAATACATAAGCCCAACCATCGCTGTATCCATAACAACTTGTTGTATGATTAAATTGAAGCGGTTGATCCAAGCGATAGGTATAAAAAGAATCGGTTACCCAAGTTTTACATCCACCTGATGGCACATAACTAACGGTATATTCCTGAGATAAGGTTGGATTAGTGATGCTGAGCGTTTGGTTATTACCTGTCGCGATTAATTGATGGCTTGCATCGTACCATTGATATTCGGTATTTCCACTTGGAGCTGAAAGTGTATATGAAAAAGAACCTGAAGGCGGATTGAGACAGATAGGAACTCCTACTTTGCTAGTATCAACTGGTGGTGGCTGTATGAGTTGAATGGTATCCATTGCCATACACCCACCTTGCGATTGAACTGTGACGTAATACGTGCCCGCAGGAGCACTCACTAAACTATCGGGATGTGCTCCAGGATTAATGGGGACACCTAAAGAATTGGTCCAAGTATAAGTAAAAGGTCCAATAGCCCCTGTTTGATTAAGATAAACCCATCCGTTATTCAACCCATTACATGTAATGTTGTGGGTATTGTGATACAAAGTCATGTGGGAATAGGAAAGGGTCGTGGTTAAGGAAGAAGGACATCCTGTAACAGTAGACATAACAACTGTATATTGTTGACCTAACACAGGGTGACTAATGTATAATGAATCGTTCGTTCCTCCCAAATTGGCAGGTATACTATCACCAGCACTGTCAAACCATTGAAACGAAGTAAAGCCTCCAGGGGCAGTAAGAAGCAAAATTGTATCCGTTGGGCAAAAAGCTACTTGTGTTTGAAGCTGTGAACAAGTCGCATCAATATATGCATATCCAAAATGTCCGCCTTGTGTACAATCCTGTGTTACGAACTCAATACTAACAGTTGTTCCAATATATGCAGTTAAATCAATTGAAACAGTTGTCCATTTTTTATAAAAACCACCTTCGGTGAAACTAGCTCCAGCAGGAGGGTTGAAAGTAAAGTAAGATGGATCTGTTGCGGCATCATCACTTATTACGTTGTAAGTTCCACAGGTACCAACCACAACAGAATCGTTTTGGTCATAAACCGTGATCGTGAATCTAGGTTGATTACTAGGGAGGTGCGGACTCACAGTAGGGTTTTGCAACACAACTGCATATTGATATGTAAATGAAGTATTAGTTGGAGTTACAGTAATTGGGTAACGCAGATATTCAGTCCCATAAAGAGTATATGAATTTCCTAATCGAACTGATACACCTCCTCCTCCAGGGGCTAAGTATGGAATATTAGGTATCCCACCCGTCATTCCTGCGTCCAAATCATATCCATTTGGGTCCGTAAGGATAGTATGTTGAGAAAATTGATCAGATTCAACGTCATTTATTGGCCCAGAAACAAATCCTGGGTTCCAAACTGTTGGCGTAGGGTAGTTAGAACAATTTCCTGTACCTCCTGTCCAGTTGGTAAAAGTAGTGTCGTCAAAACCAGCATTTGGACAACCTGAAGGAGTTAAAAGTTTACTTGGATCTTTTTTAGCGAAATATGGTTTACGTTTAATCCCCTTTTGTAATGAAATATAGGTAGCTTTTCTAGCATTAACTATACCTTCAACTTCGGAATTGTTCAAACCTTTTTTTTTCAAATCTGCTCTTATCGCATCTTCTTCGAACCCCTTCAAAAATTTGTCATCATTAACGTGTTGTTTTTTGTATGACTCTTGCACTTGCAAAGATGTTTGTGAAACTAAAGAGTAGGAAGTAAATAACGTGATTAGTACAAAACTTAATTTAAGAGCTATAGTGCTTTTATTTTCCATGCGAATATTGTAAATATTTATAAGATGCGAATTTAATCATTAATTCTCATAAAAAAAGTTTTAGCACAATATTTAACCTTAGGTAAAATCTTCACGATTAGTATTTGGCGTTAATTCAGAAGTATGCTTATTGAAGATAGGTTTAAAAGGATATCTGAACAGGCAAAAAAACTTAGGGTTTGTCAAAAGAATTTTGTGAGGAAAGAAGAAATGTATAATTTAACGCAATCAAATATTATAGAGCTTATGAATAATCGAATTATTAGTTTTCTTTTTATAGTTTTTTTTAGCACTCTGAATTATCATGTAAAGTCACAAACAGTTTTGCCTGTAGGATTTTCTCAAGAAGAATTACTCGAGATGCAACAACCAAATTGGCAAGCTCCCGAAGGTGATAATTCGAAAAGCATTCTTATTCCACCACCAGGACCAGTGAGGACTATGGCACAATGGGAAGAATCGCAAGCCATTGTGATTACATGGACGAGTTATCAATCGGTTTTAAGAGAAATTGTAAGAGCTATTGCTCCTTCAACAAAAGTATACATAGTATGTGGTACTGGAAGTGCAGGTTCAGATTCGGTTTCAATAAAAAACTATTTAACTTCAGGAACAGTACCAGCAAGTTCAATTGCTAATTGCAAATTTGTTTACGCTCCATTCAATAGTGTTTGGGTGAGGGATTATGGTCCGAATGCCGTTTATTTAAACGATGTCGATTCGTTAGTTTTAGTTGACTGGCATTACAATCGTCCAACCCGCACAAAAGATGATACAGTATCTAGATCACTTGGCAGAGCGTTTCATCTGCCAGTGTATGAAGCTTCTTCAGGGGCTAATCTATTGTACAATACAGGAGGTAATTGGATGAGTGATGGATTGGGAAATTCATTTCATTCGAAATTAATATTGCTTGAGAACCCGACACTTTCTTTGTCTCAAGTAGATACCATTCTAAAAAAATACATGGGAATAACTCGTTCCATAAAAATGGATACCTTGCCATACGATGGAATCCATCATATAGATATGCATATTAAATTGCTGAACGAAGAAACTTTATTGGTTGGAGAATATCCTGCTGGAGTGGCAGATGGCCCTCAAATAGAAGCAAACTTGCAATATATACTCGCCAATTTCAATTCTGTATTTGGCACTCCTTATAAAGTAATAAGAATACCTCAGCCACCAGACCAAACCAATGGCTATACCTATCCTGATGCAGGAGGTTACTATCTCACTTATACGAATGCAACGATTGTGAATAAAACCGTTATTGTGCCGCAATATTACACCCAATATGACACAACTGCATTAAGAATCTGGAAAGGAGCAATGCCTGGTTATAATGTAATTGGTATCAATTCGAACACTACTATTTCTGCTAGTGGTTCGCTGCATTGTATTACACATGAAATTGGCCCGAATGATCCATTATTGATAGTACACCAGAATTTGCCAAACACAACCAATACATCCTCGCCTTATCAAGTGGATGCGAGAATCCAACATCGTAGTGGAATTCAAACTGCAACTCTATTTTACACAAACGACACAACAGTTGGGTTTAGTAGCGTTGCAATGACAATGACAAATACAAATCTTAATACGTGGACAGGTTTCATACCACCCTATCCGGCAGGAACACATGTCTTTTATTATATAAAAGCGCACGCGAATTCGGGCAAAGAACAAGTTAGACCAATGCCTGCTCCACTGGGCAATTTTATGTTTTATGTTTTAGGAGCTACCAACATCGATGAGCGAAATGGCTTGTTCGAAATTCAACCAGCTTATCCAAACCCATCGCATGGCATTACTTGTATACCTGTTTCGCTTACAAAAAATTGTAAGGGGAGCATCAAACTGCTAAATATGCTAGGAGAAGAGATTGTTCTGATTTATCAGGGAGAAATGTACGAAGGAGAAAAGAAATATTTTCTAAATAGTCTTGGAATTGCAGCCGGTGCTTATATGATTTGTGTTGAAACTCCTGAAGGTAGACTGACTCAGAAATTAATGGTGAGGTAAAACTTTTCCTATTTTTCTTGAGCAAAAATAATCGCTCACATGAAATTCATAAAGCGAAAATCGTTATCGAAAGAATGCGCTTTATCCATCTCAGATTAAATCGTAATTTTGTACAGAAATTATTTCTATGTATAAATCGATTATTCGTCCAATTTTCTTTTGGTTTTCACCAGAAAGTATTCATCATTTTGTATTTCAAGCTATAAAAATCATTTGCAAAATTCCAGGAGTATCTTCACTTTTGAGAAGAATGTATGTCATCAACGATACACGACTTGAAAAGAAATTGTTTGGGCTCACCTTTCCAAATCCTGTTGGACTAGCTGCAGGATTTGATAAAGATGCTAAACTGTTTGATGAACTTGGAAACTTTGGGTTTGGGTTTATCGAGATAGGCACACTAACACCTAAAGCACAACCAGGAAATGACAAACCAAGAATGTTTCGCTTACCAACTGATCAAGCTTTAATAAATAGAATGGGCTTTAATAATGAAGGGGCTGAGGCAGCTGTAAGTCACTTGAAAAACAGAAAAACAAAAATAATAGTTGGTGGAAATATTGGCAAAAACAAAATTACTCCCAATGAGGATGCTTCGCTAGATTATGAAATCTGTTTTGAAACTCTTTTTGATTATGTAGACTATTTTGTTGTCAATGTAAGTTCTCCAAACACTCCGAACCTTAGAGCTTTGCAGGATAAGGAACCCTTAACAAAATTGCTTCTTCGATTAAAATTTTTGAATAACCAGAAGAATAAACCAAAAGCTATTTTGTTGAAAATTGCTCCAGATTTAACAAACGAACAATTGGATGACATCATCAGTATTGTGAATGAGACCAAGATTGATGGATTGATTGCCACAAACACCACCATTGATAGAAGCAATTTAATAACAGACAAAGAAACCGTTGAAAAAATAGGTGCAGGAGGATTAAGTGGAAAGCCTTTAACTAAGAGATCGCTAGAAGTGGTGAGGTACCTCATAGATAAATCTAATAATTCCTTCCCAATTATTGCTGTTGGAGGAATCTATTCAGCCGAAGATGCATTGGCCATGATAGAGGCAGGTGCAAGTTTGGTGCAAGTGTATACAGGTTTTATTTATGAAGGGCCGAGCATTGTTAAGAATATTAATAAGGGAATATTAA
Organism: Bacteroidota bacterium; assembly: GCA_037131555.1. GTDB lineage: Bacteria > Bacteroidota > Bacteroidia > 2-12-FULL-35-15 > 2-12-FULL-35-15 > 2-12-FULL-35-15. The sequence continues at coordinate 71,472 of JBAXQU010000003.1, read as the reverse complement.
AAAAGCTGAATTAATTTATGAAACTAATAGAGTGTCCGAGAGATGCAATGCAAGGCATCCATGAGTTTATTGAAACATCAAAAAAAATAAATTACATCAATTCTATTTTAAAATGCGGATTTGATACTGTTGATTTTGGAAGTTTCGTTTCACCAAAAGCAATTCCTCAAATGCGAGATACGGCAAATGTTTTAGAACAATTAGAATTGAGTTCAACGCAATCGAAACTTTTAGCAATTATTGCTAATGTTCGCGGAGCGCAAGATGCTGTAGAGTTTGACGAAATAACTTATTTAGGTTTTCCGTTCTCAATTTCTGAAACTTTTCAACAGAGAAATACAAATTCATCGATTGAAGAATCTATTATCCGTGTTGAGGAGATACAAGACATTTGTGTTAGAAACAAAAAAGAATTAGTTGTTTATGTTTCTATGGCTTTCGGAAACCCCTACGGAGATGTATGGAGTAGTGAAGTAGTTTTTAATTGGACAAAAAAATTGGTTCAAATGGGAGTCAAAATAATCGCATTGTCAGATACTATAGGAGTATCAAATCCCGAGAACATTTCTTATCTCTTTTCACATCTTATTCCTGAATTTAAAGAAGTTGAAATAGGAGCTCACCTGCATTCAACGCCTGACACATGGGAGGAGAAAATACACGCTGCGTACAAAAATGGATGTCGAAGATTTGACAGCGCAATTAAAGGATATGGAGGATGCCCAATGGCAGCGGATAAACTCACAGGCAACATGCCAACCGAAAAACTTATTAGTTATTTTGATAAGATTTCAATACCAACAGGAATTAACATGAATACGTTTTCTGAGTCACTGAATTTAGCCTCGAGCACTTTTCCCGTGGAGTAATATGATAGTTTCTAAATTTCAAAAACTATCGAAAAATCCATTTTTATTTCGATTGTATTTATTGAAAAATCTACCATTGGCATATCTTACCGGGATTCGGATTGAAGAATTAACAGCAAGCCAAGCTACAACCACAATAAAATTATCATGGATTACCAAGAACCCATTTCACTCCATATATTTTGCTTGTGAATTGATGGCGGCAGAATTATCGACTGCAATGATTTTATTTGATAATTGTTACGAATCCACACCACCTGTTTCAACATTAATAATAGAAAATAAAGCGGTGTATTTCAAGAAAGCAAAAGGGAAAATAAGATTTATTTGTAAAAATGAGTCTCCAATCTCAGAACTTATTCACAAAACGCAAGGAACGGGAGAAGCTGTGTTGGTAGATTTAAAATCAATTGGAGTAGATGAAGCAGGAGATAAAGTTGCTGAATTTATTTTCACTTGGTCTATCAAAGCGAAAACCAATAATTATTAACTTTTTCAGTAAAAAAAAGTAATACTCCTGAGCCCATTTTTACTTACCTTTGGCATCCCTAAAAAAAATGGATAATGCAAAGAGTTAGTTTTAATAACAAGAATAGTTTATTTTTTAATGCCCTAAAAGAAAAAGTTGATGCTTACTTTCAATCTAATAATATTCGAGAGACAGGCAATTACAAATTGTATATCAAGACAGTTTTTCTAGTCTTGCTAACCGCGACACTTTACACAGTCTTGGTTTTCTTCACGCCATCTATTGCTATTTCAATCGTTTTGTGTTGTTTATTAGGGGTAAGTTTAGCGGCAGTTGGATTTAATGTTATGCATGATGGTGCACACGGTAGTTTTTCTCAAAGACCTTGGGTGAATGAATTGATGGGCTATTCGCTGAATGCAATGGGAGGAAGTGTTTATCTATGGAAGTACAAACACAACGTAAACCATCATTCATTTACAAATATTGAAGGAATGGATGATGACATAGATATCAAGCCATGGATTCGAGTTCACACGGATCAGAAAAAATATTGGTACCACAGGTTTCAACATATTTATTGGGTTGTTTTATATGGTGTAACCTATTTACTTTGGGTACTTGTTCAAGATTTCACTAAGTATTTCTCAGGTAAAATTGGGGATCAACCATTTCGTAAGATGGATGTCAAAGAACATTTTATTTTTTGGATTAGTAAAATTCTTTATGTTGGCGTGTATCTCGTGCTTCCTATTTATACTGTTGGTTTGGTAGAAACAGTAATTGGATTTGCAATTATAGCCTTCGTTTGCGGTTTTGTTATTTCTGTTGTTTTTCAGTTGGCACATGTAGTAGAAGATGCAACATTCGCAACACCTGATACAAAGGTGTTTAAAATTGATGAAGAGTGGGCGGTTCATCAAGTACAGACGACAGCAGATTTTGCTACAAAAAGCAAGTTAGTAACATGGTTTACTGGAGGATTAAATTTTCAAGTTGAACATCATCTTTTTCCACGTATCAGTCATATTCATTATCCAAAAATAGCAGAGCTTGTGCGTGAAACATGTACTCAATTTGGCATAACTTACTTAGAATATCCCACTGTATTAAGTGCAGTTCGCTCACACGTTATGCATTTACGAGCAGTAGGCAAATACTAATTTGAATTACCATTAAAGATTTCTAATCTTTCTAATTCTTGAACATAATCGTATTGCAAATCTTCATGCAATTTAGTTAAAATTTTCTTTATTTTTTCGATTTGGCCTTGATACAAATTCAGGAGTGCATCACTTTTTTGAAGAGGAATTGAAGACAATTTCAGTTGAATACAGAAGTGTATTCTTAAATCTAATTCAGTCGTTGCTATGCCCGAAAACTTTACAGCCTTATTGATATGTCTAAGAATTTTTCTAACACTTTTTCTAATAAAATACATCGAACTCGTATTGATTTGAAGAAACAAATTATCGATTTCAGTTCTCACGCCAGAAATAAAAGTGCTTTCATCATTCGCTTCGAATAATAGATATTGAAGTAACTCTTTATTTTCCTTTTTGTATTTCGCCAAACGCAAACAGATATCAACTACTTGTTTATGTTCTAGTGTAATTAACTCTTTTTGAATTTGTGATATAGTTGAAGGATTCATACCATTATTATATTGTTAAACAGTCCAAAGCTAAGCATATTATGATTCGTATGACCTAGAAATGTCCTGTAAAAGCCTGTTAATTTATGTCAAATTATCTTTGTAACAACTATTATTAGTAATTTCGTAGAAAATAAATAAAGGCCATGACCAAAACTAAAAAACTGCTCCTAATCCTACCAATTGCCATACTTATACTAGGTTCTTTCACTTATTTTATTCAAGGTGATAAGGAAAAAGCAATAGATGAAACACTTTTACAAAATCTAAAAATGCTGCATTACGCTCCTTTAGAAATTAATGATGAGCTTTCGGAAAAGATTTTCAAGCTTTACATAAAAAGGATGGATGCAGGTAAAAAATTTCTTATTCAACCCGACATTGATGAGTTGAAGAAAATGGAACACTCGATAGACGAGGATATCAATAATGGAAGTTTTCAGTTTTTTGACAAATCGCTCGAATTGATTAATAGCCGAATTGATGAGGCCAAATTCTATTACAAAGAATTATTGGACAAACCTTTTGATTTTGCAAAAGATGAAACTGTTGAGCTAGATGCTGATAAACTATTGTTTTCAAAAACGAAAGATGAATTGAAAGATGCTTGGAGAAAATCATTGAAATACCAGGTATTAGAGAAAATAAATGAAAAATTGGAGAGTCAAGAGAAGGCTAAGGAAAAGTCGGACACCGTAAAAATTAAATCAAAAGAAGAATTGGAAGTAGATGCACGAAAAAAACTGATGAAAACCTATGACGATTATTTCAAACGATTGAATGAATTCAAGCGTAATGATAGGTTATCTATCTACTTTAATGTAATCACAAGTATATTTGATCCTCATACAGAATATTTCGCTCCCAAAGATAAAGCTCAGTTTGATGCGGCAATGAGTGGACAATTTTTTGGCATTGGAGCACAACTGCAAGAAAAGGATGATTACATTAAAGTAACAAATATTATTCCTGGTACCCCTTCTTATCGTCAAGGACAATTAAAAGAAGGAGATTATATTTTAAAAGTCGCTCAGGGTTCAAGCGAACCTGTTGATGTAGCAAATATGCGTTTGGATGATGTAGTTCAATTAATAAGAGGTAAAAAAGGAACCGAAGTACGCTTAACAGTAAAAAAACCTGATGGTATTGTTATCATTATTCCACTTATCCGTGATGTTGTTGTGATGGAAGAAACTTATGCTCAATCGGTAATTATTAAAGGGAAGAAAAATATCGGGTACATTAAACTTCCTTCGTTTTATGCCGATTTTAATGGAAATGGTGGGCCTTCGTGTTCTAGAGACATGAAAAAAGAAATCTTAAAACTCAAGGATGAAAATGTGGATGGTATTATTATCGACTTAAGATACAATGGAGGAGGATCGTTGAATGATGTAGTTGATATGACTGGACTCTTTATTGACAAAGGACCTATAGTCCAAGTGAAACAAAGAGGAGGGTCTCCTCAAATGCTAGAGGATAGAGATCCTTCGATTACCTATAGTGGCCCTTTAACGTTGATGGTTAACTCCAATTCGGCTTCAGCATCAGAAATTATGGCGGCAGCAATTCAAGATTATAAACGTGGGCTTATTGTTGGTACTTCTCCTACAACATACGGAAAAGGAACGGTTCAGAGAGTTTTTGAATTGGATGATGCATTACCTCCTTCCATGTCAGGATTGAAACCACTGGGTTCTGTAAAAGTGACTACACAGAAATTCTATCGAATAAATGGAGGCGCTACTCAATTAAGAGGTGTTACCCCTGACATTATTCTTCCAGACCCTTATTCATTGCTTGATCAAGGCGAAAAGGAGCAAGACTATCCGATGGCATGGGATGAAATACCAGCTGCTAAATATCAACCACTAAAGCCTGCTTACGATATTAATAAACTTAAGAAGAAAAGCGAAGAAAGACGAGAAAATAACCCAGGGTTTGGGATATTAGAGGCTGCTGCTAAACGTTACAAAAAGCAGAAAGATAGTACAATTGTTTCACTAAATTTTGACAAATACGTTGCGGAACAAAAGCGTTATAAAGCAGAATCGAAAAAGATGGAAGAGTTAGATAAAGAAATCCCAGGTTTGGATGTTGAGGCTTTAAAGGTCGATGTTGTTCCTGCTTCGGACACAGTAAAAGTAAAGAAAGTTAAAGATTGGTATAAATCAATTAAAAAAGATATTTATCTGAACGAGACTATCGCGATAATGAACGATATGAAGTAATTGGTGCTTTATCCTTTCTTTTCATTAATTATTATACTTACATCGAACTGTTTTGCTTCTTGGTTTCTATTGCATCTTTAGATTAAATTAGCTATAATCTCTATAGAACTGTTATTATTGATTTGTTCAATCAACTAAAATTTAATTCAATTACTTGAATCCATTTTCAATTTCCAGAAAAAGGAAGGAGATTTGATGAAAACTGCAAATTTGTCAGGTCTTTTAATTAGGAATGATATTTGAAATTATCTAAACCAAAATTACGTTCTAACCTCGCCTGTTTGTTTATTAGTAGGCGATTCGACAAGAAAATAATTTATAAGAATTAAACGTGAATTTTCACTACTTTTGCAATCCTAAAAAAATAATTACAAATGCTAGATTTTTTCAGTAAAAGTGTTTCCAAGATGTTTGGAACAAAATCGGATAGAGATTTAAAAGAAATTCAACCAATTGTTGACAAAATATTGATTGAGTTTCCTAAACTTGCTGCACTTACCAACGATGAGTTGCGTAATAAAACTATTGAGTTTAAAAAACGCATTGTTGACTTTTCTGCCAAAGAGAATAAACAAATTGACGATTTGAAAGCGAAGATCGATGCTGACTTGATGATGGATGTGGAGATGAAAGAAAAAATGTATGAGGAGATTGACGAGCTTGAAAAAACCATTGTTGAGAATAATCAAGAGGTGTTAGCAGAAATCCTTCCTCAAGCATTTGCTGTGATGAAAGAAACAGCCAGACGTTTTAAAGAAAATTCTGTAATAGAAGTTACCGCTACTCAGATGGACAAGGATTTAGCAGCGAAACGTTCATCAATCGTCATCAAAGGAGATAAAGCATATTGGAATAATTCATGGAGTGCTGCAGGAATAGATGTAACATGGGACATGGTGCATTATGATGTTCAGCTTATTGGTGGAATCGTGTTACATCAAGGTAAAATAGCGGAAATGGGCACAGGTGAAGGAAAAACCTTAGTTGGCACTTTGCCTGTTTACCTCAATGCGCTGACTGGATTGGGAGTACATGTTGTAACTGTGAACAACTACCTTGCTAAACGTGACTCTGAATGGAATGGACCGCTGTTCGAATTTCATGGTCTGACTGTTGATTGTATTGACAACACAGAACCTAACTCGGAAGAACGCAGGAGAGCCTACTTATCAGATATTACATTTGGTACGAATAACGAATTTGGATTTGATTACTTACGTGACAATATGGCACGTACTCCAGAAGATCTTGTACAGCGTAAACATAATTATGCGATTGTGGATGAGGTGGACAGTGTGTTGATTGACGATGCTCGAACTCCATTAATTATTTCAGGACCTACTCCCAAAGGCGACAATCAAGAATTTGCTCCACTTAAACCAAGAATTGAAAAGCTCGTAAATGCTCAAAAAGCTTATGTAAACACAGCGCTTACTGATGCGAAACGATTGATAGCAGAAGGAAAAACAGGTGAGAAAGAAGGCGAAGGAGGAATGGCACTTTTACGTGCTTACAGAGGTTTGCCTAAGAACAAAGCCCTAATCAAATTTTTGAGTGAACCTGGTGTGAGAATGATTTTGCAAAAAACAGAAAATCATTACATGCAAGACCAATCAAGGGAAATGCATAAGGTGGATGCGGAATTATTTTTTGTGATAGATGAAAAGCATAACTCTATTGAACTTTCGGAAAAAGGGATAGAATTAATTTCTACTTCTTCGGAAGATGCAAAGTTCTTTGTGATGCCAGATATTGGTGGCGAGATAGCTAACCTTGAAAAATCGGGACTTTCGACAGAAGAAAAACTAAAACAAAAAGAAGAACTGATTCGAGATTATTCGATTAAATCGGAAAGGGTACACACCATTAATCAATTATTAAAAGCCTATACGTTATTCGAACTTGATGTTGAATACGTAATAATGGATGGTAAGATAAAAATTGTGGATGAGCAAACTGGCCGTATCATGGAAGGCCGAAGATATTCGGATGGGTTGCATCAAGCCATTGAAGCAAAAGAAAATGTTAAAGTAGAAGCTGCCACACAAACCTATGCTACAGTGACCTTACAAAATTACTTCCGTATGTATAGTAAATTGGCGGGAATGACTGGTACTGCCGAAACAGAAGCAGGTGAGTTTTGGGACATTTATAAATTAGACGTTGTTGTAATTCCTACTAATCGTCCCATAGCACGTATCGACTCAGAAGATTTAGTTTTCAAAACTAAAAGAGAAAAATACAATGCCGTAATAGAAGAGGTAGGAAAATGTGTAGCTCTCGGTAGACCAGTTTTGGTGGGTACTACCTCGGTTGAGATTTCGGAATTACTGAGTAGGATGCTTAAGCTCAGAGGCATTAAACATAATGTGCTGAATGCAAAGCAACATCAACGCGAAGCGGAAATTGTACAAGAAGCAGGTAAAGCAGGAACTGTAACCATTGCTACCAACATGGCTGGTCGTGGTACGGATATAAAACTTGGAGCGGGTGTTAAAGAAGCTGGAGGATTGGCAATTATCGGAACAGAACGACATGAATCGAGACGTGTGGATAGGCAGTTGCGTGGTCGTGCTGGACGTCAAGGTGACCCTGGTTCTTCTCAATTTTTTGCCTCCCTCGAAGATGATTTGATGCGATTGTTCGGTTCCGAACGTATTGCCAAACTCATGGACAGAATGGGTATTCAGGAAGGTGAAGTGATTCAACATTCGATGATAACCAAGTCGATTGAACGTGCTCAGAAAAAAGTAGAAGAGAATAATTTTGGAACACGTAAACGATTGATTGAGTACGATGACGTGATGAATAGTCAACGTGAGGTGATTTATAAAAAACGTAGACATGCATTGTTCGGTGAGCGATTAGCAATTGATGTTGCTAACTCTATTTTTGATACTTGCGAAACCATTTCGACCGAATATCATGATGTAAAAGACTTTGAAGGATTCAATATGGAAGTGCTTCGGGTGCTTGCTATCGAATCGCCTGTTGATGAAGAAGAGTTCAAACGTTTGCCAGTTGATGAAGTGTCGGAGAAACTTTATCATCAAGCAGAAACTATTTATTTGAACAAAAATGATGCGATTTCAGCAAATGCATTTCCAGTAATTAAAGATGTTTACGAAAATCCTTCGCAACAATTTGAAAACATTGTAACACCAATGAGTGATGGAATAAAAACCTTGCAAGTGGTGGTGAATCTTAAACGTGCTTACGAAACAAAAGGACGCGAATTGGTTTTAGGTTTGGAAAAAGGCACCACACTTTCGATGATTGATGATGCTTGGAAAGAACATTTACGCGAAATGGACGAATTGAAACAATCGGTTCAGAATGCGGTGTACGAACAAAAAGACCCTTTATTGATTTACAAATTCGAATCGTTCGAATTGTTTAAACGAATGGTGAGTGATGTGAACAAGGAGGTAGTGTCGTTCTTGATGCGCGCCAACCTTCCGAATGAAAATCAACAACAAATTCAGCAAGCGCGAGTACAAGCGCCTCAACGTCAACCGCAGGTGCAAACCAATAGAAATGAATTGGGCGGTGGTGAAGAGACAACTGCTCGACCGAAACCACAACCCGTGCGTGTGGAACAAAAAATTGGCCGAAACGACCCTTGCCCTTGTGGTAGTGGTAAAAAATTCAAACAATGCCACGGAAAATAGCATAAGCTACAAAAAGCCGAATTCTTCATCAGGATTCGGCTTTTTTTGTTTCCAAGCAATTTCTCCCCATTTTGAGCGATTTCTCCCGAATTTAGCTCATATTGCTGATAACAAATCGATTAAACCATGCTATTCAATGCTTTTCTGCCCAAAAACACCAATTTTGAGGCTCTGCATAGCCTTTATGAGGACCCTGTTAAGGGTTTTGCAGTACTGGATAGTCGTTATGCAGTACTGCATAAGAGCTATCCAGACCCTGTTAAGAGTTATGCAGTACTGCATAATTGTTTTGCAGTACTGCATAAGAGCTATGCAGACCCTGTTAAGAGCTTTGCATTACTGAATAAGCAGTATGCAGACCCTGAAAATGACTTTGCAACCTTCGCAAAGCGAAAAACATCCTCTGCAAAGGAGCTATGCAGGTCTGCATAACGGCTATCCAGACCCTCTTTTTTGAGAAAACATGAACCGAAAAGGATGAAAAGCTGAGTTGAAAGCTAATGTTGACTTATAAAAATACACTATTATATAGTATAGAAGAAAAAGCCTTGACTTTGGAAATTTAGTTCAAATTTAGAATAAGGATGAATTTTGATTTAGAAGCTTAAAATTTCAAAACGAAATGTTCTTTCGTTTGGTCTTTCCTAAAAAAGACGAGTCCCATAAAAAACAAATCGATGGTGACACTCACTTTGGGGTTGGTTTTTATTTCAGTCCAAGCTTGTTTCATTTCAGTTGACCAATAAATGTCGTCAAAAACAAAAACGCTCGAATCGTGGGCTTTAGGTAAACAAGCATTGAAATAATTCAAAGTTGCCTGCTTGCGATGGTTGCCATCAAAAAAAACAAAATCTAATTGTTTGATTTTATTCAATACCTCGGGCAAACAAGTGTCGAACTCCCCTTCCATCTGAGTGATGTTCTGAAGATTTAGTTTTTCGAAGTTTTCACGCGCCACGGTCGCAATCTCCGTACAACCTTCGATAGTAAATAAATGAGAAGATGGATTGGCTTTCGAAAGATAAGCGGAGGTGATGCCTAAGGAAGTACCCAATTCTAAAAGTTCTTTGGGCTGAAATCGGTCGACAAGGCGAAACATCAATTTTGAATATTTTGGCGGTTTCACCGAATAACGCAATAGTTGTTTTATTGTTCTCACATTTGTTTTTCCAAGGTATGAACCTGCACCTAAATCAACACAGTTCAAAACTGCATTGCTACGACTTAATTCTAATCGCAAGTCTTCAACTTCCTTGTAAGCATAATACTCGGTGTTGTTATAAATCACCGTGGTAAGCAAATCATATACAAATGGAGAATGTACCCCATGTTCGTTTTTCGACTTAAAACGGTAATGAATGTAATCGAAAAGCATGAATATTTTTTTCATAATGCGAAAGTAAGGCTAAATAACTAATCTGTATACAAAAACTATTTGTAGTTTTGTGTAAAATAAATGCGAGTGTAGAGTCGAAAAACAAACGAATTAGCAATCAAATACTATGTCGGTAAGCAAAAAGGAAATAAAGAAAGTAACCACAAATGTGCTTCAAGAGATGAAACGTGGAGGGCAAAAAATATCGATGCTCACTGCGTATGATTATACCATGGCCAAAATTGTTGACGATGCAGGTATAGATGTCATTTTGGTTGGCGACTCTGCATCGAATGTGATGGCCGGCCACGAAACCACCTTGCCTATCACTCTCGACCAAATGATTTACCATGCTTCGTCAGTAGTTCGTGCTGTAAATCGTGCATTGATTGTGGTAGATTTACCGTTTGGTTCGTATCAGGGCAATTCCAAGGAAGCATTGTATTCTTCTATAAAAATAATGAAAGAAAGTGGTGCGCATGCCGTGAAATTAGAAGGTGGAAGAGAAGTGAAAGAGTCGATAGAACGTATACTCACAGCAGGTATACCGGTTATGGGTCACCTCGGATTAACCCCTCAAAGCATCTACAAATTCGGCACCTATAACGTACGAGCCATAGAAGAAGAAGAAGCAAAGCGATTGATTGATGATGCCAAACTTCTCGAAAACACAGGCTGTTTTGCAATCGTTCTTGAAAAAATTCCAGCGAAACTTGCCGAACGAGTTGCCAAAGAAATCGAAATTCCTGTTATCGGTATAGGCGCTGGGGGTGGTGTCGATGGACAAGTACTCGTTTTTCATGATATGGTTGGTTTGAATAACGAATTTCATCCTCGCTTTTTAAGACGTTACCTCAATCTATATGACGAAATTAAAGGTGCCGTAGGCAACTATATTAAGGATGTTAAATCGAGTGACTTTCCTAATTCAAGCGAACAATATTAGGTTGATAATATCTACTGATACACTATTTATTACACCATTAATAAGATAATTCCGTGAACGAAATTGAAGTACTTTATGAAGATAATCACATTATTGCGGTTAACAAAAAGTCTTCAGATATTGTTCAGGGCGACAAAACCGGTGATACCCCATTAAGCGATTTTGTAAAGAAATACTTAAAAAAAAAATACAACAAACCCGGTCAAGTTTTTGTTGGTACCATACACCGTATTGATAGACCTGTAAGTGGAATTGTATTGTTTGCAAAAACAAGTAAAGCCTTATCGCGTTTGAACGCAATGTTTCAAACTAAGGATATTCAGAAAACATATTGGGCAGTTGTAAAAAACAAACCTGCAGCAACTAGCGGAAAGCTGGTTCATTATTTAAAAAAGAATGAAGCAAAAAACATGTCGAAAGCTTTTGCTAAAGAAACGCCAGGAGCATTGCGCTCCGAATTAGATTATGAGTTGATAGGTAATTCGGATAATTATTTTTTGTTAGAGATAAAGCCACTCACTGGTCGTCATCATCAAATTCGGGTTCAGCTTTCAGCAATGGGTTGTCCAATAAAAGGAGATTTAAAATATGGATTTGATAGAAGCAATAAGGACGCCTCTATTCACCTCCATGCACGCAAAATAGAATTTATTCACCCCGTTAAACAAGAAAAAATTGTAATCATTGCTCCCGCACCCAAAGAACGATTGTGGTTAGAATTTGAAAAGCAAATAGTCGGATAGTTTTACAACGATTTTCTTAATTTCTTAATTTTAGCAGTCTTCTTCTTTGTTTCTAAGCGTTTCTCTTTAGCAGCTTTCGTTGGCTTGGTTGGTTTTCGTTTCTTTGGTTCAACAAAACACTTACGCAATAATTCATAGAACCTCTTAATGACAATTTCTTTGTTTCTCAACTGAGTTCTTTCTTCTTGGGAAACTAGTTGAAGTACACCATTCTTATTAATTTTTTTTGCCAACTTTAAAAATACAAGTTCTTTTTGATTGTCGTTAAGAATTAAGGAAGCTTTCACATCGAAGTTGAGTTCCACTTTTGTTGAAACTTTGTTCACGTTTTGCCCTCCAGCTCCACCACTTCTACTCATTTTGAAACTGAACTCCGAATCTAATTCAGGTAATTTTACTTTCATAATCACAAAATTAGTCTTTTATCATTAACAAATAATAATTAGTATATTTGAATATTCAAAACAGAGCATGTTCATCAATCATGAAATACCTTTTTAATATAGTAATATTTATTTCCATCCTCAGTACTTGCTTTGGGCAAAACGTTTCAACGCCAAGCAAAATAAAATATTACGTTGACAAGGCAGAAAAATATCTTGATTTTCAAAAGGCACTTTCTACTTATTATACAATAGATGAAAGAGGAATTGGTGTTTATGCAAACCCGAAAGACAAAATAAATAATAAGCCTGAATATTATAGTAGCTGGGATTCCATTGAGCGATTGAGACACCCTAATCGATTAAATATGGATACAATAAACAGTTTACTAGGATACAAAATTGCAATTGATGCGGGCCATACGGCTGGTAATTTAGCTTCGGGACGAATAGAACAAAAGTTCATTCGATTTAAACTACCTTATAACAATGGCAAAGTTGATTCAATTGAATTGGCCGAAGGCGAATTAACGTATGCCACTTCTGTATTGTTGAAGAAAAAGTTAGAGGCGAAAGGTGCAGAAGTACTATTAACTCGAAAATTCAATGGAGCCACATCATTTGGGGTGAGTTTCGATGATTGGCTCAGAAGTTCATTTAAAAATGCTGTGGATAGCTTATGCAAGATTTCGAAAATAAATGAGGAGAAACGAAATTGGCTGCTCACCAAAGCTACCAAAAGAGATAAATTTAAATTAGTGTTTAAAGAAATAGAACTTCAAAAAAGAGCTGAAATCATCAATCAATTTCATCCTGACTTCACAATAATCATTCACTATAATGTTGATGAAACAAACACAGGATGGACAAAACCAACTAAAAAGGATTTTAATATGGCCTTTGTTGGTGGTGCATTTATGAAATCCGATTTGCTTACTTCAGAAAAAAGATTTTCGTTTTTTCATTTATTAGTGAGTGATGATTTAGAAAATTCTATTCAACTTAGTTCTCAGGTTATACGCAGTTTTGAAACCTCACTATCAGTAAAAACGGCTAGCATTAATGATGCAAAATATTTAAAGGAAGGCTGTTTGCCAACATCCGAGAACGGAGTTTTTTGTAGAAATTTACAATTAACTCGATATGTGCATTCTCCCTTGGTATATGGAGAAACGTTATATCAAGACAATTTTGAGGAGTGTGTTTTACTAAATAAGGAAACAGACAAGACTAAAAATGTAAGAATAATGCAAGTCGCTAATGCTTACTTTATAGGAGTGATGAATTATGTTTTTAAAAAATCAACTACCAATGACAAATGAAAAGATAATCAACAAAGGAATAATTTCAATAATTCGAACTTTTCTGATTGCAGGATTCGTGTTTTCTAGCACGACAATCTTTGCTCAAAAAAATAAGTCGTTGATAGATAGTTTGGAAAAATTAACCCAGTTTCAAAAAGATACAAACCTTGTAAAAACATTTAATGAACTCACTTGGCAATATCGCAATGTCTCAAAAGAAAAAGCAATTGAATACGGAAACAAAGCTATTGAATTAGGTACCAAGTTAGGTTTCAACAAGGGCGTAGCGCAAGGTTATAATGATTTGGGAATAATTTATTACGACAAAATGGATAATAAACAAGCGCTCGAACAGTATGGAAAATCAAAAACAATAAGAGAGAAAATAGGAGATAAAAAGGGGGTTGCTGCCATTTACAATAAGATTGGCGTTCTTTACCAACGAAAGGGTGAGTTTATAAATGCCTTAGAAAACCAACAGAAAGCACTTAAAATATATGAAGAGATAAAATATGATTATGGACTTTCTTACGCTTTGAATAATATTGCCATTCTGAATTTCGACATTGGAAACAGTGAAGAGGCTTTAAAGTATAATTTTAGATCTGCTGAGATAAAAAAGAAAATTGGTGATAATCTGGGTTTATCAGGTTCGTATGTAAATATTGCAAATATCTATTTCAAGAAGAAGGAATATCAGAAAGCAATTGAGTATAATTCCAATGCGCTCGAACTTTGCAGAAACACAGGAGACAAAGAATATATATCTGCAACCTTAAATAATCTTAGTTCTGTTTATTCAAAAGTAAATGATTTGTCGAACGCTTTAAAATGTGTAGACGAATCCTATCAATTGAGGAAGCAATTGGATGACAAGAAATCAATGATATCATGCCTTGTCAACATGTCGCATATTTATTTAAAGCAAAACAAAAAGGAGATTTGTTTCGAAAAATTAAACGAAGCGCTCTTATTAAGCAAGAGCGTATCTGCTCTCACTGAAATGCAGGCGTTGTATAATGCATTTACCGACTACTATGAATCAATCGGTGATTACAAAAAAGCTTTGGAAAGTGATAAACTTCAATTTGTTTTTCACGATTCAGTTTTAAATGTTGATTTGAATTCAAAATTCACAGAGATGAGCGCAAAATATGAAAACGAAAAGAGTCAAAAAGAAATAATTGAGAAGAACCTTAAGCTAAAGGCAAATGAATACGAATTAGCCGAACAGAAAACACAAAGGAATATACTATTGGTTTCATTAATAGTTTTTATTCTTCTCTCATACTTGATTTATTCAAGGTATCGTTTCAAACAAAAGATAGCATTGAACACTGAATTAATGATTCAACAAGAATTAAGAACCAAAGCAGTGATTGAGGCTGAAGAGAATGAACGAACTCGAATTGCAAGAGAACTACATGATGGTCTTGGTCAACAACTTTCGGCTGTGAAACTCAATATGAGTAGTTTGGAATCATCATTAGAATTTGAAAATGATGATCAAAGGCGGATGATGCAAGATGCGCTGGATATTATTGACGAGTCAGTGAAGGAAGTAAGAGTTGTTTCGCACAGCTTGATGCCAAGTGCTTTGGTTAAGTCAGGTCTATTGGCAGCGATTAAAGAATTCATAAATAGATTGGGAAAGACTGATAAACTCAAGTTTGATTTGCAAATCACAGGATTGAACGAGAGATTGAACACAACCATTGAAACTATTATTTTTAGAGTATTACAAGAGATTGTGAATAATATTTTAAAACATTCAAAGGCCACATTTGTGACGATTCAAATAATAAAAGACAATGAAGAATTGACAATCATTGTTGAAGATAATGGTATCGGTTTTAATGTAACCACAAATAATAGCGATGGTATCGGATTGAAGAACATACAGTCGAGAGTAGAATATTTGCATGGGACAGTAAATATCGATTCCCATTCACAAAAAGGAACAACAATTATAATTGAATTACCAATTAAATAATTGCGTAGATTTACAGCAATGAGCAAAACAACACTTTTTATATTAGACGATCACCAAATGCTGATTGATGGCATAAAGGCTCTAGTTAAGAGTGAAAAAGGAATTGAAGTGTTGGGAGAAGCAACATCTGCTCTGAAAGCGATTGAGCTAATACAAATTAGCCCTCCAGACATTGTTCTCACTGACATCAATATGCCCGAAATGAACGGAATTGAATTTACAAGAAAATTGCTAGCAAAGAATTCAAAAATCAAAGTCATTGCACTTTCAATGTTTGGTGAAAAATCAATGATTTCGGAAATGCTTGATGCAGGCGTTTCAGGTTATATTTTAAAAAACACCGGTAAAAAAGAACTTATTAATGCTATTGAAAAAGTGTCTAACGGAGGAATGTTTTTTAGCGAAGAAGTTTCGGTAGAGATGATGAAAGCGATTAGCGAAAGAAATACGAGCAAAGAGGTTGAAGCTAAAATTAATCTTACTGAACGAGAGAAAGAAATAATAAAACTCATTGCTAATGAACACAACAATGCAAAAATTGGCGAAATTCTTTTCATAAGCGAACGCACTGTTGAGTCTCACCGAAAAAATATTTTTAGAAAAACTGGAACAAAAACGATTGTTGGACTTATCAAATACTGCATCGAAAACAAGCTAATTGATTAATAACTCCAAATCAGCAACTCTGCATCTACGTACTAGCACGTAGATAAAATACCCTCTTTCTCTTACTTTTTGTATTTAAAGTTGTTGTATATTTGTACCGACTAAATAACATTATTTTATTAATTACTTACTTAAACAAAAAAATCATGAAAAAAATTCTTACAACTACAGCTATAGCTATAGCTGCATTCACAACATCTTTTGCTCAAGACACGGACTTGAAACCTGAAAAAGGAGCAAACAATTTCGAATTGAATTTTGTTCCTCTAAATGGGAAACCAATTCAATTGACTTACATTCGTTACAGGAAATTCTTAAGTCCAACAACTGCTTTCAGGTTAGGAATTGGTCTTAGTTTTTCTTCTACCAAAGCAGATTCGGTTTTTGCATCTGGACTTAGTGCGAATACTAATATCAATGGTACTTACAAAAAAACTCAAATGGGATGGAACATTAAACCTGGATTTGAACATCACTATGCTGGTACTAACCGTTTAAGCCCATACTCAGGTGTGGAACTGGACATTGCTGGAGCATCAACAAAAGAGCAAACACCACTTGGACTAGATGCTACTGATGCAGTTGTAATCCGTACCGACAAAAACAAAAGCAAAGGCGGTTTCTTCCGTATTGGCGTTAATGTATTAGCTGGTTTTGATTGCTATGTCACAAAACACCTTTATTTAGGAACAGAATTAGGTTTCGGTTTCCAAATGGTGAAATACAGCGATTTCAAATCATCTAAAAACATCTTAGCAACAGGTGAAACTGATCCTGATGCAGTAAAACAAGGAAGCGAAATGAACATTGGACCAAACTTCAATAGTTCTATTCGTTTAGGATATATTTTCTAGTAATAAATATCATAATGGAAGGGAGTCTTGTACTCCTTTCCTTTTTATAAACCTTAAAATTATTTATCATGAAAAATTTATCTTCTGGATTAAACAGAATCATAAGAAATATGATTCTTACCGCATTAGCAATTGTTGGGTTGTCCATTTCTTCTTGTAAAAAAGATAACAGTATGGGAAAACCTCAGTCTACTCCTTTATTAAGCATGGATGCTAAAAGTGCTAAACTTAGGAATTCTACTGCCAAAGTATTAAAAGATTTTATTATCAACTTTAACAATTCAAATCAACAAGCTGGTTCAGGTGGGGGAAGCAATAATTACTCTAATGTTTCTTCAAACTTTACCACTTATTCTACTCCTTCTGCTACAGTTTATGCTTGGAGCGACCCTACAACAGGTACTTCGTTTACACTTTCACAATCATCTTCTAATGGAAGTGGTGGAGGAGGGTTAGGCCAACTTTCATATAACGGACGAAGTTTCGATTATGGTTATGTGCTGTCCATTAAAGCTTCCACAAATGATCCTACATGGAGTGGATTCTTCGGTGGAAACACCGACTTAAGAGGATTGGTTGCCATTGATGGACAATTAACAGCAAACGATTTCACCCTTAAGAATCTTGCTATCTTTTTAGTGATGACTAATGGAGGTTCTGGTACGTATAAATTTATTGATTGGACTCCAGCTTCTGTAGGAACAGGTAGTGGAATTGGTGAAATGCTAGATTTCTCAGACGTTGTGAATAATACAACCAGTGGATTTAATGACCCTAATGTAAAATTTATGAGGACTTCTGACGGTCATGTAACGGTTTCTGATCAATCTTTCGATATGAATAGTGATGCTAAAGTTACTGATATTGTAACCCATGCTCAATATACACTTAGTGGCTCTGTAATGCTTTTGTAATCTAATGTTGTTTAGTTACAAATAATGGGGGGTTATCTTTTAATTAAGATAGCCTCTTTTTTTTGCTCTATTAATTTAACTTTATACATAAAATTCTTCTTCTCCTATCTTCTTTCCTCGTATATTCTTAACAAAAGTGGTTTTAATTGAGCTAGCAATTTGCATAAAAAAACGCCTTACATATCTGCAAGGCGTCATTAGTAATTAATTATTTTATTTGAACCTATTGGAATATTACTTTTTTACTGAATTTCTTGCCATCAATTATTAAACTCAAATAATACATTCCTGCTGGCAAATTATTTCGTTGTAAATTATACTTATCGCCTTTGAAATTTTCAACGTTTACTACTTTTCTTCCAAGTGCATCATATAATTCGATATTCATGGCCTTCCCTGCAAAAGAACTCAAATCAACTGTAGCTTGTGTATTTGTTGGATTAGGATAAACGGTATAATCAGCATTGATAACTGATTCGTCAATACCAAGCATTGGTGTCATTGTATAACTACAATTGTTGACAGTGCCACATGTAAATTGTTCTAAGAAAGTTCGAGTGATAGTTATAGTAGAATCGTAATATCTGTGGCCTGCAGCTGTGGTGTCTGTTTCAGGAACATGACCTTGCCCAAACCATGTTTCCATACAATTAGGTATTCCTTGATGATTTGCACGCATTGCCACTGTTGAACTTCCATACACTTTCAATAACGGAAATACATTTGCTAATGTTATTTCAGCATATCCGTAAGGCACTGTTCCATCGGCTGTGCCATGAAAGCTCAACAAAGGTGTGTCGCCATTATGCATCCATAACGTGTCGCCTAATGCTCCGCAAATATTTACGATTGCTTTTACTTTTGAAGAATAACCTTGATTTCCACTAAGCCCTTCTACGCCTCCATGCAAGCCCAATTGCGCTATTGTATCTACATAAGCAGGGAATTCGTTTTCATGATCCATATATGCAATGTGCAAGGCAATAAAACCTCCGGCAGATACTCCTGCAAAGAAAATATTGTTGGTGTCAATGCCATAAGTGTTTCCTCCTTGGCGTGCATTTTTTCTAAAAAAACGAACTGCTGCTCGTCCATCTTGCACTCCGCGCATAACAGCCGCACCAGCATCAGTAGAATCAACGCCTAATGGAAAACCAGTCATACCTAAACGATATTCCATTGACGCAGTTACGTAGCCCAACCTTGCAAGGTCTTGTGCCAATGGAACTACATCTGGCCCTGTTTTAGTATTGTACAAGAAACTTCCTCCATGAGCTATAATGACCAAGGGTCTATTGGTAGAAACATCTCCAACAGGCTGGTAAACGTCAAGTTTCAACACCTGTGTGGTGCTATCCATCTTAATGTTGCTACCATAAATCACATCCGAAATAGGTGTTGGTATGGTGGGGAAAACATAATCGTGAAAACGCTGATTGCCACACAAAGTGGACAATTGTGCAAAGGATTGTGCAGATAATCCTAGGAAGATACATGCGGCAATAATTGAGTACTTTTTTTTCATCTGTAATGGTTTTTGAGGTTAATAATTTTCGTTAAAGTTAATCATTGATTTTAGTTGTACTATCATTATTCTTAAAAAATATACCATTTAAAATACATACGATAATCCAAGTCCGGGTACTACTGCTCTTTCTTTGTATGTTCCGGTAAAGTTTTTTTCCAAATTGGTATCTGTTCGCTTCATTCCTTCTATGTAAAGCATGGATAGGTCGAGAAAAAACTTGTTAGCTATTTTTAAAGTAGCACCTGCTGTGATGCCTAGTTTGTTTTCGTCAGGTGTTTCGGGAGTTAGGTAACCTGCATCGGCAGCTGTCATGTCGAAATAAGAACCCAAGCGAAGTGCCCACATTGGACTTATTTGATATTGGCCTCCTAACCTAAAGATAAATGCATTGTGATAACAACGTGGTGAATGGATATCTTTTAGTTGGTCGGTGTTGTCAGCGAAATCGATGCTTAAGGTGTCGTAAGATTTCCAGGCTACATAATTAATGTCTAAAGCTAATTTTAACTTATTGTTGAGGGCGTAACCAAAACCTGCGGTGAGTGTGCTTGGTAAGCGAAGATTGGTGGAGAATGTGGTAGTAGGAAAATAATTAGCAACAGAGGAAGGTACTGTGAAATCGGCACTTCCGTTGCTAACCTTTACATTGACTTGCGAACGATAATCGATGCCGATGGAAAGTTTTTGATTGGCTTTGTAATAGATTCCGCCATTAAATCCATAGCCCGATGCTTTTCCGTTCAGTCGGGCTTCTCCATAAGTTCCGTTGGTAAACTGAAGTGGAACAGCTTGACGCAAACTGAAATCGCCAAAGGCGTAAATAAGCCCAAGGCCGATACCTACTTTATCGCTTAACTTAACTGAAGCGGTGGGTTGTATAAAAAATGTTTTCAGATTGATTTCGCGCAGCAAAAACTGACCCTTCCAATCGTCTTGATATTGCACCAAACTGCCAAATGGATTGTAAACTCCGAGACCGAAATTCCATTTGCTTGTTTTCTTGGTTTTGAGCACTGTGTAGAGGGTGATAGGTGTGCCTGTGTTATGAACTGTTTCGGTTTTGTAACCGGTAGTAGGGTCGACAAAACTGATACGAGGAAATATAAAACTTCCTCCGAAACCAACACTTTGTAAGGTATCTAGAAAGGACATTGCTCCTGGATTGAATAGGATGCAAGCGTTATCGAGCAACAAGCCGGTGCCGGTATGCCCCATCCCTGTTTGTTTTTGGCCTTGAAGATTTACTTGAAACCCTCCTGCAAAGCAATAGGAAACCATGAAGGTGATGGTAAAAATAAGTAGCCATTTCTTTTTCATCTTGCGAAAGTAATTGAAATAAAACGAATACGAAAATAAATCCTGCGTTTTCTTAAAGGGAATTTCAGTTGTGAGATTTTCTTACCATTCCCGAAGGGTAGAGACAGGTAAGACAGTAAAACAATTTTACAGTAGGCAATTAACTTAATGTGAGTTAAATTTTAGTGTTTCTCGTTGTTTTTACCTTTTATAAATTTCTGAATTGAACTTTTTTGAAAGGACGCACTTTCACTCGATTTAATTATTCATATTGACCAAAAGTGCGCACTTTCACTCGATATGATTATTCATATTGACCAAAAGGACGCACTTTCACTCGATATGATTATTCAGATTGACCAAAAGTGCGCGCTTTCACTCGATATGATTATTCAGATTGACCAAAAGGACGCACTTTCACTCGATATGATTATTTATATTGACCAAAAGGACGCACTTTCACTCGATATGATTATTTATATTGACTGAAAGTGCCTACTTTCAGAAAACTTCACTTTCAAAAACTCAATTCCGCTTACAAAATGTGCTTTCCCCTAAATCGCTTTGCTTGCCTTCGAACACATTTTCAATGAGTTTTAACTGTTTTTTGGTCATTTACTAGGCAATTTAACCTCAAATAGATATTATTAAGGCAAACCTCATTAACCAACCTAGCCAACCAAGTTTGTTTCTTTTGATACATATATATAGGTGTTTCAAGGCGAAGCGAAAGGGTTGTATCTTTCTTACAGAAAATGGATGAGTTGTGGCTAGTCACCCCAGAATAAGAAACACGAACGAAACTCGCTCGCGTTTATGGCAATGTACGAGATCGATTAAAATAATCGTTTGAGAAGAATTACCTAGTGAGCATAATGCTGCCACGCTCAGTATACTCTTTTCCGTAGTCGTCTAAGAGATTAACAATGTAGAAGTATGTGCCTTCGGCTACTTTCACACCTCCTAATGTTCGTCCATCCCAACCACCATTCAAAGTTTGCCATTCGTATATTTTTAATCCCCAACGGTCGTAAATACTTCCAGTCAACGAAGAAACTCCTTTGGTGTTGACGGTGAAAAGATCGTTCACACCATCGTCATTCGGACTAAATACGTTTGGTGTAATAACCGAATACGCATCGTTTACAATCACTTTCATTGAAACGGTGTCGATACAAAGTCCATTACTGGCTACTAAATAAACAGTGTAGGTGCCTGATGTGGTGAAAACAAAACTTGTATCACCAGCATTAGATTGAGGGCAACCAATGCAGAATGTCCAAGTATAGTTGGTAGCATTGATACTTGTGTTTGTAAATCCAACAACTAAAGGAACACTACCAACTGCAGGATCGGGATTGGTAGTAAACGATGCTACCACTTGAGAGGTATTTGTAACAGCAACCGAATCGGTGGCAATACATCCTGTTGTTCCATCTACCAATGTTAAGGTGTAAGTACCGGCACTATTGACAACAGGAGTAAGTGTATTACTTCCTGAAACTATTGAACTTGAAGGAGCCCAACTATAGGTGGCTGGTGATGAGCCATTGCCAGTAAGTGTGGCAAGTCCAGTACAATTAATGTTTGCTGTGGCTCCTGCGCTGGCAACAGGAGGAAGCATTACATTCACTACCTCTGATGATGAATTGGTACAAGCGCCATTGGTAGTATAAATTATGGTATAAGCACTCACAATGGTGGCGGCTAAATTTATACTTCCTGTATTTGCATCAATGGTCATTCCAGAAGGCACGACACTGAATGTTCCACCAGATACACCTGTGATGGTTGGAAGCGGATTAGTTCCTCCTTGACAATAATTTGCTTGAGCATAACTAAAGCTTGCATTATCAAGCGCATTGATAGTAACAGAATTGGTAGTAACAGCTGCTGAGCATCCTCCACCCGCAGGAATCGAATCGGTAACCATGTATGAACCAACAGTACTAGCGGCCAGATCGATTTGACCTGTTGCAACATTGATGACTAAACCAGAAGGTGTGGCTGAAAATATGCCACCAACACCTGGAATAATTGGTGTCGGATTTGGGAATGCGTTAATACAAAACACACCACCACTTGCATACATAAAGGAAGCATCAGGAGGAGCAGTGATGGTGAATGGAACTGTGGAGGAGAATGGACAATTGCCTGCTGTAGTGTAAGTGATGTTATAACTACCGAAATTACTTGCGCTTAAATACACCTCTCCTGTACTTGCATTTATTGAGAGGTTTGCAGGACTTACACTAAAAGTTCCTCCAGCTAAACCTGTGATGGTAGGGATTGGATTGGTTCCAGATTTACAGAACGAAGTTCCTGTATAAGCAAAACTTGCATCATCATGAGGAGTAATGGTGATGATACCTGTATCAATTGCAGAAGTACAACCACCAGAAGCAGCAATGGTGTTAGTAACAACGTAGGTTCCAGGAGAAGATGTTATTAAATCAACCTCTCCGCTCACCGAATTGATAACTAAACCAGCAGGGGCAAAAGTAAAGACACCTCCACTACCTGTTCCAAGATAACTAGGTGTAGGATTAGGACTTCCGTTTTGACAATACAATCCAGATGTGTAGTTAAAATTGGCATTGAAAGAATTGGTAATGGTTATTGATGCAGTTGCTGAGTCGGAACATGGTCCAGCTGTATGATTGGTGATTAAATAAGTGCCTACTGAACTCGAAGCAAGATTAATTGTTCCTGTTGACGAGTTGATAGAAAGTCCTGATGGTGTGAAAGTAAACACTCCAGCCGTAGGCCCATTAATAGTAGGTGTTGGGTTTGCTCCAGAAACACAAAAGGTAGAACTCGGATAAGCAAACGAAGCATCATTGAATTGATTGATGTTTAGAACAATGTTGTCAGTAGCTAGATTGCAAGCACCTATTGGGTCGTTTGTAGTTATGGTAAGTGTAACACTTCCTGATGCAGCATCGGCAGCAGAAGGAGTATAACTTGTGTTTGCAATACTTGAATTACCAAATGTACCACTACCACTAGTCGTCCAAGTTAAGGATGATGCGGAACCACCTATATTCCCAGAAAGATTTATTGATGTTCCAGAACAAATAGTTGTATCTGCACCTGCAAAAGCACTTGCAGGGGTGCTAATGGAAAGTACCATGAAATCGTTTACTTGAGAACAAGGACCGATTGGATCGTTTGTAGTCAATGTTAATGCTACACTGCCAGAAGCAATATCAGCGGGAGAAGGAGTATAATTAGCATTTAACAATGCACTATTATTAAATGTTCCTGTTCCGCTAGTACTCCAAGTTGAGGAATTGGCACTTCCACCAAAGGAACCTGTTAAAGTGTAGGGCAATCCAGCACAGATGGAGGCATCGCTACCCGCATCAACTGTGGCAAGTGGAGAAATTAAAATTTGCATCGCATCAGTTGCCGAAGGACAAGCACCAGCAGGATCATCAGTAGTGATTGTTAAAGTAACACTTCCAGTTGCAATATCGGCAGCTGAAGGAGTGTAGGTAGCAGTTGGTACGGAATTATTATTGAATGTTCCTGAACCTGATGTAACCCAATTGGAAACCGTTGCGCTTCCTCCAATTGCGCCAGATAGGGTAAATGAAGAGCCAGCACATATAGTTCCGTCAGCACCTGCGGTCACTAGAGCTTGTGCGCCAATCGTTATTGTACTTGTTGCTGAAGATACACTACATCCGCCTGATGCAGGTATCGTATTGGTTATGGTATAAATTCCTGGCGAACTACTTGTTAAATCTACCACCCCTGTCCCAGTGCTTACAAATGAAATACCTATAGGTGTAGCGCTAAAAGTGCCTGCACTAGACCCCAATGGGAAAGTAGGGAATGCATTCACACTCGAATTTTGACAATAGGTAGCAGGAGTGTAATTAAATGTGGCCGAAGGCGCTGCACTCAATGTTATTGTTTGTGTGCTAGTGTTCGGACAAGGTCCTGTTGTTGCGTAGGTAATCACATAGGTGCCTGTTGCACTCGAACTAAGATTTACAACACCTGTACTTGAATTCATTGATAATCCAGAAGGAGTAGAAAAGAAAGTTCCACCAGTTACTCCTGTAATGAATGGAACAGGATTAGTACCCGAAATACAAAAAGTAGATGCAGGATAAGTGAAGGATGCATCTTGTGGTTGCGAAATGGTTAACAACATTGTATCAGCAACAGGCATACAAATTCCCGGAGGATCATTTGTTGTGATGATCAAATGAACACTTCCCGTAGCAATGTCGCTTGCTGATGGTGTGTAAATTGCATTAGGAGTAGTGGTACTATTAAAACTGCCTGACCCAGTGGTGGTCCAGGTTATAGCAGTTGCTCCACCACTATATGATCCAGAAAGCGAAAACGTAGCATTGCCACAGATAATAGCATCATTGCCAGCACTAGCGGTAGCATTAGGAGTAATGCTTAAAAACATATTATCAAATGCTGAGGTACAAGGCCCAGTTGGGTCATTAGAACTTAATGTTAATGTTACACCACCAGCAGCAATATCGGCAACAGAAGGTGTATAGGTAGCATTCAATAGCGAAGGATTATTAAACGTTCCGGTTCCACTACTACTCCAAGAACCTGATGTAGCTGAACCAGCTACAGAACCAGAAAGTGTATAGGTACTTCCTGCACAAATCACATCATCAATATTAGCATTTGCAGTAGCCGCTGGAGTAATTGTTAACACCATTGCATCTGCCGCTTCATTGCAACTTCCTAATGGATTGTTAGTAGTGTAAGTTAAAGTAATACTTCCTGCTGAAATATCGGCAAGAGAAGGGGTGTATGTAGCATTGTTGATGGATGTGTTATCGAAGCTACCTGTGCCGCTGCTTGACCATGTAGCAGAACTAGCTCCTCCTCCAAATGAACCTGAGAGAGTATAGTTGTTACCAGCACAAATAACCGCATCAGTATTTGCATTTATTACTGCTGCTGGATTAATCGTCAATATCAATGCATCGTTTCCAGGACATTGACCTGAAGGCTCATTAGCATTCAACGTAATTGTAACAAAACCGGATGCTACATCACTTGCGGAAGGTGTATACGTTGCGTTCGGAATTGTTGGATTATTGAAACTTCCAGTACCATTAGTTGTCCAAAGCAATGAAGTAGCTCCTCCTGAAACAACACCAAATAAAGTGTAAGCATTACCTGAACAGATTGAAGCATCAGTTCCAGCTGTTGCAATAGCTGATGCTCGGATGGTAACTGTACTCGTTGAGATGGATTGATTACATCCATTTCCAGCTGCTATTGTATTGGTAATGGTATAAGTTGCAGGGCTACTAGCGGTTAAATCAATTTCACCAGTGATAGCACTCACAAAAACCAAACCTGCTGGAGAGGAAGTAAACACTCCTGCTGTACCACCATTGGTAAATGTTGGTAAAGGATTCGAACTAGCAAATTGGCAGTAAGCAGAAGGTGTAAAATTGAATGTTGATGCAGGTGAATTTGTAATAGTAATCTGCATTGAATCGGTATGAGGACATGGGCCAACTGTAGTATAATATACTTGGTAGGTACCTAAGTTACTTCCCGATAAATTAATAGTACCTGAACTTGCGTTTAAAGATAATCCATTCGGTGCATACGAGAACACTCCACCTGTAAGCCCAGTTATTGTTGGACTAACATCGGCACCATTGTGACAAAATGTGGAAGCCGAATACGCAAAACTAGCATTGTCGTTTGGAGCAAATGTAATGGTCATGTTATCTGTAGCTGCCGAACAAATACCAACAGGATTATTAGTACTCATGGTTAACGTTACAGACCCAGCGGCAATATCACTAGCCGAAGGAGTATAGGTTGCTGTTGCCGAATTCGGGTTGTTAAAAGTGCCACTTCCTGAAGTTGTCCAATTCAATGAACTGGCACTACCTCCTATCGAACCAGATAATGTATAACTATCGCCTTGGCAAATGGAAGCATCTTGGCCAGCGTTCGCAATAGCAGCTGGGCTAATGGTTAGTATCATTGCATCGTTCACCGCAGGACAAGGTCCAGAAGGATTATTAGTGGTGATGGTAAGTAGAACATTGCCTGCTGCTATATCTGTTGCAGAAGGAGTATAAATAGCATTTGCATCAGAAGGATTACTAAAAGTACCGCTTCCACTAGTCGACCAAGTGATGGATGCTGCGGGTAATCCGAATGAACCCGCTAATGTATAAGTACTACCTGCACAAATAGTTGCATCGCTATTTGCAGAAACCGTTGCTGCAGGATTAATGGTTAAGACCATAAAATCAGAAACTAAATCACAGGGGCCAACTGGATTATCTGTGGTGATGGTAAGTGTTACCGAACCAGCTGCAATATCTGCAGGCGATGGAGTATAAGTTGCATTCAATAAAGATGTATTATTAAATGTACCAGTACCACTCGTTGTCCATTGTGCTGAAGTTGCTCCCCCTCCTATTGTTCCTGACAAAGTGAAAGTCCCTGATGAACAGATACTAGCATTACCTCCAGCACTTGCTGTAGTTGTTGGATTAACAATTACTGAAACGGTTTGATTCGAACCTAAGCAATTGCCAAAAACAGTTGATGTGGGTGTAACGGTATAAGTTAGTGTTTGTGGAACAGTGGTCGTATTTGTAATCACATCTGAAATTGTGCTGGTTGATTGTGATGTAGTGGACTCTCCTGTAGTGTTAGCATTATCATTTGCCAACCAAGTAAATGTGGAGTTCATATTACTTGTTAACGAGATATTTATTGAACTTCCACTACAAATAGTTGTTGAGGAAGGACTTGTAACCGTAGGTTGTGGGTTTACTGTTATTACTACTGATTGTGTACTACCAATACAGCTACCTGATGTTGAAATTGGTGTTACGGTATAGGTTAATGTTTGTGGAGTATTTACAGTATTCACTATGGTATTATTGATTACACTGGATGTTTGCAGGGTGGTGCTCTCACCTGTGGTGTTCGCATTGTTTGAAGTAATCCAAGTATAAGTCGAAGGAATTGATGAAGTGAGTGATATGTTCAATGAGTTTCCACTACAGATAGTTGCTGTGGAAGCATTTGTCATTGTTGGTAACGCTTGGATGACTATGGTATCTGCTGCATTTACGGCAGGACATCCGTTTGCTGCTGCTACCGTATTGGTTACAGTGTATGTTCCCACTGTACTTGCTGTCAAATTAATTTGCCCGGTAGATGTACTTACAAATTGCAAACCTGTAGCTGAAGAAAACGTTCCGGCAACTCCACCACTGATGAATGTTGGCGTTGGGTTGGCGAGATTCTGACAATAAGGAGTGGAGGTATAATTAAATCCTGCGATTGGTAATGCGGTAATGGTGATTTGTGCAGTGGCCGATTGTGCTGCGCAAGCTCCTACCGCGGCAAACGAATTGGTAACCGTATACGTTCCCGGTGTGCTTGCAGCAAGATTGATTACGCCTGTATTCGAATTGATACTTAATCCCGGTGTAGATGTAAAATGCCCTGCAGTACCTCCTCCGCTAAACACTGGCGCAGGATTGGTTCCATTCTGACAAAAAGGACTTCCGTTGTAAGTAAACGTTGGAATAAACAACTGAGTAACATTGATGGTTACCATTGTTGGGGTTCCAACGCAAGTACTTGCAGTTGGAGTTACCGTATAAGTAGCTGTTCCAGTCGAAGAGCCTGTTTCTGTTAATGTTTGAGCGATGTTAGTTCCACTCGCAGCCGAACCTCCAGAAACTCCTGACTGAGATACTGTCCATGAATAAGTGGAACCAGGAGTCGTACTTGAAAGTGCAATAGAAGTAACTCCTCCTGAACAAATGGTTTGTAGAGCAGGTGTTGCAATCGCATCAGGCAAAGGATTAACAGTAACAGTTATCACCTGAACAACCCCAGGACAACCAGCAATTGTTCCTGTAGGGGTTACAGTGTAGGTCACCGTTTGAGGTAACAATGTGGGATTAAATAATGTATTGGTGATAGTACTCGAAGTTTGTAAGGTTGTTATTTCACCAGTCACGTTGGGATTGTCGCTACCTATCCATGTATAAGTAGCTCCAGCGTTGCTTGTCAAAGGGATGTTTACGGTTCCTCCAGTACAAATGGAAACTGAAGAAGGATTCGTCATTACAGGAGAAGGGTTAATCACCACATTGGTGGTAGCAGTTAAAAAACAAGCGGATCCATTTGGATGGATGGCCACAGTATAGGTTCCTGCCATAGCTACAGTTGAATTGGATATAGTAGGATTCTGAAGCGTAGATGTAAATCCATTCGGCCCAGTCCAGGAATAGGTGGCTACATTGGAACTACTCGAGAATAAATTGATTGTATTACTCGCACAAATAGGGGTATTGTTTGATGCTGTTGGTTGAGGACAAACTCCAGCAACTATATTGGTAATGGTGGAACCTGAGATAGGACATCCAAAAGCATCAAATATTCCTGGATTACTTCCTGTATTGAAAGTGTTGGATGATATTTGCCCAGTGGCAAACACGTTAAATTTATTGTTGATATGAGTATCGCAGAGCAAAACGACACAATCGGTGGTGGCGGTGGCTCTAAACTTCACTTGCGTACTATCAATACCCGAAGGAGAATTGATGACAACTCCTCCTGTTACTGCATTGGCTCCTGTACCTATTCTCACTCGCACAGCCCTATTTGCTGTTAGATATTCGCCTTGATCATCATTCAACACATCCGTTTTCACGCCCACGTTCGGTCCTGCAGTTACCCTTATCGAACCGGGAACAAAGACCGCTGCCGAAGGAAGCGTATCAATCATAAAGGTATTCACCGAAGGGTCGGAACCTATGTTTTTTATGGTTGCGGTGTATTCTACGGTATCTCCAGGAACGACAGTGCCTCCATTTAAATCAACAAAAGATAAGGAGCCTCGTAAATCTGGCTCATACACATCAATAGCAAAAGTTACCACTTGTGTAAGAAAAGTTTCTCCACCTGTTTTTTGCCGAATGGTAGCAGTGGTTGCACCATTACCAATAAATGTTTTTGCAGCATTATTAGGTTCAAAAATGGAGGCATCATGACCCAAGGTATTGTTATAACTTGGGTTTCGATATGGAGTAAGCACTCCATTTCTTGCGATAGTACTGTTGAACACATCGTTGATTGGATGGATAGCATCAAATATAGGGCGAAATACACCAGCACCTCTGAACAAAAGGGAATCGCCTTTGTAAGTATTAGGGCAAGCGCTGCTTCCACTGGCATTCAATCCTCTATCACCATCAAAAGTAACCACACCTAAACCTAAAGTTACTGGCCCTGTGGGTGGTGTGTTGAATCCTGAAATGGTTAAATCGGTGGTATTGTTCCCCCCATTCGATACGTTTGTCAATCCATTGAATACACTTAGGTTTCGGTAGTTTTCCAAATCGTTTTTGTAAACAATTACAATGGCCCAACCTCCCCAACGGTTTTTTACACTGCTTGAGGCATCGTAAAGCAATGGCATATCGGCCACTGTGAATCGGCCTTTGATACCTGCTGCTGCTACAATGCTGGTGATGTCTTTAAAATTGTGATACGAAAGGTATCCTGTGGTATTGTTGAAGGTATTGTCGGCAGTTAAAGATTGGTAAGCTCCGTTATTTACTTTTAATTTTACATTGGCTCGGTTGTTCCAGTGTGTTCCGTTGGTTTGTCCTCCCGTTGAAGTCCCTCCGGCTCCCCAATACAATCCAGCAAAGGTAACTTGACTACACGAATTAAGATTCATGCTATCACTACTCGACATATAGGTGGAGGCATCACCATCAATATCAACATAAGTTTGTACAAAATCATTATCTACTGCGGTGCCCGATGGAGGCATTTCGGCATGTGAGTTTACACAATTCAAACCGCCACACGAACTGGTACCTGCACCGCATCCTGCTGCAGTGTTGGCCAATATTACGATGCCACCCTTTTGAGTGACGGTGTATCGGGCGGTAAACGGTGTTATCAACTGTGCCATCGACAACAATGCCATCCCTAAAAAAGATAATGTGGCGAGTAGTTTTTTCATATTGTTTTATTGGCTAATGCTAGTTAATAGTAAGTTGGGTGGTATGCATTCCTTTGTCGGTGGTGAGTCGAAGTGTAAATTCTCCATCGGAAAATTCGGCAACATAAATTGAA
This sequence comes from Bacteroidota bacterium, assembly GCA_037131555.1. GTDB lineage: Bacteria > Bacteroidota > Bacteroidia > 2-12-FULL-35-15 > 2-12-FULL-35-15 > 2-12-FULL-35-15. Next base: position 40,442 of record JBAXQU010000003.1, on the reverse strand, counting down.
TAATATTCGGGTGCTTTTTTTAACTCAATGGTGTATTCGGTTATCAATTGATGAATGGAATTATATATCTTCAAATTGCCTTTCGGGCCTTCATTGCCTGCAAACGAAACTCTAATTTCTTGTTTCGAATCGGTTTTTATCATCTCGGCATTAAGTTTTTTATCATTATTTACAAGCCATTTTCCTTCGCCCAATTCTTCGGCTGTTGGGTTGCTAGAGCTCACTTTTATTTGTGCTTTTGATACTGTAGCAAAGCCAATTACAAGGCCAATGATAAGCACCAATATGGCAGGTTGATTTGTTCCGTTTTTCATTTCTAAACTATTAACACTATTTATGCGAACAAAAATACTAAACAATTGTCTCATTTTTATCTCTTTTCACATTATCTTTTCAATCGCTTTTCAACAAGACTCTTTTAATTGTGAAAAGGTTGCAATGAGTATTTTAGTTCAAAGTTGAAAGTTGGAAGGTTGCCACGAAGACACAAAGGGAAAAATGCAGAATGCAGAATTCTCAATTTAGGGTTTTTGATGAAAAGCGGGTGGACTTGCAATTTTGCTTACGGCAAATGCAATTTTGCTTACGGCAACTGCAATTTTGGTTAAGGCAATTGCAATTTTGCTTGCGGCATTTGCAATTTTGCTTGCGGCAACTGCAATTTTGGTTACGGCAACTGCAATTTTGGTTGCGGCAATTGCAATTTTGCTTGCGGCAACTGCAATTTTGCTTGCGGCAAGTCATTTTTTTCGTTTTTTTCAATTCCTTTTCTATTTTGGGCAATTGCTGCCGCAATTTTTTGCTCTCGTTCACCGTTTTGGGTAAAGAATTCAAACCATAGCGTCTGGCTAAGCCTAAAAAGGAATTTTGGGTATACATATATATATGTGTAGGCTGAGGATTTAAAATTTGGTGTATATTTGGGGTTGGAAAGGAAGGGGTTTAAAAATTGGCTTGGAAGAAATTTGGCTGCACCTGCAAGGAACCCCGAATGTAACCGAACCACAAAGTAAGAACTCCGGTTAAAAACAAGGTTTTTTAGGAAATTTTACATCAGCTTCTTGTGAATGAAAACTCCAATTTCAGGAAAAATCATTTTTCAAAATAAATAAATACTTGAGCTAAAACAGAATTGAGACCTTGTAAACAAATTTAATTAGTTTTGCGCTTGTTGTTTTATTAAACTCAATTGAAAAAGAAAAATAACTATAGTTTACCGGTTTTACTTTATCATCGTGTGGTTACTAACGAGTCGGCACGAGGTAAACATAAAATATTTGTTTGGCAAAAGGACCTCGAGAAACAACTCCTTTACCTAAAAGAGAATGGATACCAAACCATCACTTTTTTCGATTTGCAGGCAAATCCCAATCAAGATTTAACCAAAAAAGTGATTCTTACTTTTGACGATGGATATGAAGATAATTATCGTTTGTTATTTCCAATGCTGAAGAAACACCATTTCACAGCCGTTATTTATTTGGTTACACAAATCAATCATAATGCTTGGGGGGTGCGCGAAGGCGAGCCTCGTGTGGAGATGATGACGGATGAACAGAAACGCGAAATGAGTGATTATGGAATTGAAATGGGAGGCCATACACAGTTGCACGTTGATTTGTCGAGATGCAGTGCAGAGGAGAAATGGAAAGAGATAAAAGGATGTAAAGATGATGTAGAAAAACTAACCAATAAAAAAGCGATTAGTTTTGCTTATCCTTTTGGAGGAATAAATGAAGAGGTAAAACGCATAACCAAAGAAGCAGGATACGAATATGCAGTATCTACCAATACAGGGCCTAAAGAATTTGGCACCGATAAATTTCAGATACGAAGAATTGAAGTAACTCCTAAAACATCATTGAATAGTTTTAAGAGTAAAGTAAGTGGCTACTACTTTTATCCTTCGTTTATAAAGTCTTTTTTTACAGGGAAACAAACAAAATAATATGATGATGGAAAAGGAACTCGCTCCAGGAACTCGAATTGACCACGAGAATTATGGTGAAGGAATAATAAGTGCAGTAAGCCTTGCAGGATACGAAGTGTTTTTTGCACGTGGAGGCAAAATAGAACTTTCGCGTTCGAACAAAAACTTTGAAGTGATTGATTTAGTCGAATCGACTGATGATTCACCAAAAGTAAGTTTATCGGATTTGGAAAAAGTGTTCAATAGTATTCTCGAACAAACAGGAACAGTGATTGAAAACATCGACTTTGCTGAAAAATGGAATGGAGGTACCTTGATAATGAAACCAGCAGATGAAAAACTAAAACCTCATGAAATTCCGTTGGAAAGTTTTTTTCATAAAATAGTAATGGTTCGCGACCGCCTGCGAGTGCTCGAACAAAACATCAACAGCCATGCGAAGTTGACAGATGAGGACAAAGTAAATCTTCAACAATACATCACTCGCATTTACGGTAGTCTTACTAGTTTCAATATCATTTTCAAAAACAAAGACGACCACTTTGTGGGCACAGGTAAATAAAAACTAACAGGAATAAACAAAGTAAACAATGAAGGTAGCAGGATTTTCTTTTATCAAAAATGCAGTAAAGTTTGATTACCCCGTTTTGGAAGCAGTTCTCTCCATACTTCCTGTTTGCGATGAGTTTGTGATTGCAGTTGGTAAGTCGGATGACGATACTTTGAACTATATCAAATCAATCAACTCTCCAAAACTAACAATAATTGAAACTGTTTGGGATGATAGCTTGCGCGAAGGCGGGCGAGTTCTGGCTGACGAGACTAACAAGGCATACAAAGCCATTTCGCCTGATGTTGATTGGTGTTTTTACATTCAAGGTGATGAAGTGATTCACGAAAAATATTTAGCGAACATTAAAAACGCTATGATAAAATACAAAGACGATATGAAAGTGGATGGTTTGTTATTCGACCATTTAAATTTTTATGGATCGTACAATTACATAGCCGATGCAAGGAATTGGAATAAAAAGGAAATTCGAGTTATCCGCAATAAGAAGAATTTCTATTCGTACAAAGATGCAATGAGTTTCAGAAAAGATAATGATATAAAGCTTGATGTTGTTTATGTTGATGCCTGCATTTATCACTATGGTTGGGTTCGTCCACCTGCTGCCATGCAGCAAAAACTCTTGGAATTTCACAAACTATGGCATGATGATAAATGGGTAAATGAAAACGTTCCGAAAGTAGACGAGTTTGATTATTCGAAAATAGATTCAGTTTCGAAGTTTAAAGACACTCATCCTAAAGTGATGGAACAACGCTTGAAGAGGCTCAATTGGACTTTTAGTTTCGACCCCACGAAAGGAATAAAACAATCGTTGCGAAGAAGAGTTTTGAATGCCATCTATCAAAAAACAGGTTGGCATATTGGAGAATTTAAAAATTACAACTTAATAAAAAGATAAAAACCACATTTATGTTACTAAATGATTTTTTCAAAATTACTTCTATTGAGAATGCAGAAAAGCACATTGCTTCCATTGAATTGAATCCGAAACATCAAATATTCAATGGTCACTTCCCTGGCAATCCTGTAGTACCTGGGGTTTGTTTGACACAAATGGTAAAAGAGGTAGTGGAGCACATTACTCAAAAAAAACTTTGGATGGTAATAGGCGACAATTTGAAGTTCACAGCAATTCTTAATCCCGAAATTCAGCATAACATAATACTTACGGTAGGTATAAAGAATAAAGAAAACGGAGATTTACAAGCAGACGCCACAGTGACGGCAGAAGGAACAAGTTTCTTTTCTTTTAAAGGAAGTTTTAAGGAACTAAAATAATATTTACTCTTCTGTTTTTTTCTTGCCCCAACTTAGTTGCATTCGAAGCAATTGGAAGAGAACTTCCATATCCTTCAATTTTTATAGGAGTGGTCATCACTAACCCTTTTACAGATAACTTAAAGTAGTCGGCAACGGCTTGTGCACGTCTCTTCGAGAGTGTTTTATTGTAGCTTTCATTCCCCGTGTTATCAGAGTTGCCCTCAATAACTATTTGCGATGGGCGAAGAAGTTTAATTTGTTCAATTGCTTTGTTCAATTCTTTTTTTGCATTTGGTGCCAAGGTATAATCATTCACTTGAAACAAAACAGTATTATTAAGAGTAATTTGCGCGCCCGAACCAATGGCCGCCACAGCATCTATATCGGCACCTGGCCAATCGCCTTTACAATCAGACTTCAAATCAGTGAGGCGAACATAATGAAATACCTCTCCCTCTTTTATTGAATCACCTAAATCAACAGTAGTAGTTCCTCCTGATATTTTACCCACCATCAACCATTTCATGCCATCTTTAGATATTTCAAGTTGTGTAGCCTCTACATATTTACCAGTTTCAAAAACAAATAAATCGGGACCGGGAATATTAACCAATGCATTATCCGTAAACAGCAAAGTGAGTGATCCTCCACAACCAAGCGAAACAAAATCACCAGCGAAGCCTTTGTAATCGGGAGGTCCAAGCGCTAAAGTTGAATCACAAGCCGATTCTACAGCATGAGGTTTTCCTCTTTTAAACTCTACCACTTCATCAGCAAATGAAATATCTCCCATTGGTAAGGTGAGTTTCCCCCCGTGCCCATCATTGTATTCTTTACTTCTATTTTGAGCACTTGCAGGAATAACCAAGATAAAGAGGATAAGAAAAAAACTAAAAAGCAAATAATATTTTACCACAGTTGTAATATTTAAAAATGGCTACAGATAGACGTTTGATAACTTACTTTACTTGGAGAGTAGCTATTTTTTAACTTCTGTTTCCACTTGAAGTTTCGTTTAGCAAAAATAGTTTTTATTTTCATTCGTCTTACATAAATATTCTTATTCCGTCAATAATTTTCAAGCCATTATCAAAGTATCGAATGGGAAATGTGCAATAAAAAGCGAATATTAAATTTTACTCATATCGAAAGCAAAATAATTATTACCTTTATCCATCAATTTATGAAGAATGTCGGTTGTTGATTCTAAAGAAACAGTAAAGGAAATTTTTATTAATTATCTGAAAGTTCATCAGCATCGAAAAACACCAGAACGTTTTTCAGTATTGGATGAAATTTATTCTATTGATGGGCATTTTGACGTGGAGTCTTTGTATATTCAGATGAGAAAGAAGAGATATCGTGTGAGCCGAGCAACGATTTACAATACCATTGAATTATTGATTGATTGTAATTTGGTAACTAAACATCAGTTTGGTAAAAACCTCGCTCAATTTGAAAAATCTCACGAATTTAGACAACATGATCATTTAATTTGCGAAGATTGTCAAAAAGTTTTTGAATTTTGCGACCCACGAATTCATCAAATTGAAAAAACCGCAAGTGCATTTTTAGGATTTGAGGTGACGAATCATTCGCTCAACATCTATGGTAAATGTAATCGACTTGCAAACGAAGGAGCATGTGAACATAAAAATAAAAGTAAAAAAAATAAATAATTATGATATTTCAATACAAATCAGAAAAACAAGATAATGTTTACGTTTTTCATCTTTTTGGTGAATTGATTGACCGTGAACAACCAAAGCCAATGCTTGAAGAGATTGATAGAGTTATTGCTGGTGGGAATAACCTTATCCTTCTTGACATGAAAAGTTTAAAGTATATTAATAGTAGTGGACTCAATGTATTGATACACGTACTGACCAAATCAAGAAAAGCAGGTGGTGATGTGGCTATATCAAATGTCAATGAAAAAAACAAGGAACTACTTGTCATCACAAAACTTGATAGTATTTTTAATGTTTGTAAAACAATAGAAGAAGGTATCATTCTTCTTACACAATAAATGGATAATTTGTTATCCAACAAATTAAATAACCAATAAAATTAATGAAAGTAGATGTATTGCTAGGTCTTCAGTGGGGAGATGAAGGGAAAGGAAAAATTGTAGATGTATTAACTCCGAAGTACGACATTATTGGTCGTTTTCAAGGAGGCCCAAATGCTGGACACACTCTAGAGTTTAATGGAATAAAACATGTTTTGCACACCATACCGTCAGGTATATTTCACAAAACAGCTGTAAACATAGTAGGGAATGGTGTTGTAATAGACCCCGTCATCTTCAAAAAAGAAATTGATTCGCTTGTAAAACTTGGAGTTGATGTGAAGTCGAAATTAGTCTTGTCAAAACGAGCACACTTGATATTACCTACCCATCGCTTATTAGATGCTGCATCCGAAGCTTCGAAAGGGAAAGAAAAAATAGGCTCTACTCTTAAGGGAATAGGTCCCACTTACATGGACAAAACTGGCAGAAATGGTTTACGTGTGGGCGATATCGACAGTCTTAACTTTAAAGCAAAGTATGACGCCTTAGTTGAAAAACACAAACAACTTTTAACATTCTACAACTATGAATATAACATTGCCGAGTTCGAACCAGCTTGGTTTGAAGGAATAGAAGTATTAAAAAGTTTGGAACGAATAGAAAGCGAACACTACATAAACAATGCATTAAAAAACAACAAAGCAATTCTTGCAGAAGGAGCTCAAGGTTCATTACTTGATATTGATTTTGGTTCTTATCCATTTGTCACTTCTTCCAATACCATCTGTGCTGGTGCTTGCACAGGATTAGGAATTGCACCAAACAAAATTGGTAATGTTATCGGAATTTTCAAAGCGTATTGCACACGTGTTGGCAGTGGACCCTTTCCAACTGAATTGGAAGACGAAGTAGGAGAACAAATTAGAAAAACAGGTAACGAATTTGGCTCGACCACTGGTCGCGCAAGAAGAACTGGGTGGTTAGATTTACCTGCCCTTAGATATGCCGTGATGATTAATGGGGTAACGGAATTGATGATGATGAAAGCGGATATCCTTAGTGGATTTGCAACAATCAAAGTATGTACTCATTATAATTATCAAGGCAAGCAAATTGATTATTTACCTTATGATTATTCTCCCGAATTGCTTTCGCCTGTTTACAAGGAATTGAAAGGATGGAACAAAGATTTAACGGCATTGAATAATCCAGAACAGATGCCACAAGAATTAAATGACTACATCTCTTTTATCGAAAAAGAAACAGGTGTACCTATTTCCATCGTCTCTGTTGGACCAGACCGAACTCAAACATTAATTCGTAAAAAAGAATTGGTATAAACATTGCCACAAGGCAAAAACCTATATCAATACGGATGAAAAAAGCAAAAAATAAAATGGAGAGATGCACAAACGCATACTCATTTTTGTTTTTTGCTTTTTGCATTCTCCTCCTCCATCCATGCACTTCTTTCTCTCAGAAACAAGTAGAAATTGTTCATGCAGGCTCTCTGAAGTTTGATAAAAACCTCGGCAATGGGGCGAAACGCTTAATTGGAGATGTTGAATTCAAACAAGAGAACACACACATGTTTTGTGATAGTGCTTATTTTTATGAAAACAATTCACTCGATGCATTCGGGCATGTGCATATCAACCAAAACGACAGTATTAATATGTTCGGAGAGTTGCTGAATTATGATGGTAATTCTAAGAAAGCAGTGATTTCAAAAAATGTGGTGGTGGATAAAGGTGATATGCACCTTACTACCGAAGTATTGAATTACGATATGGGAACAAGCGTTGGATCTTACAGCACTCCTGCAAGAATTATCAATAAAGAGAATGTATTGACAAGCGATCAAGGTTATTACTTTGCGAAGAAAAACGAATTGACTTTTAAAAAGAATGTTGTACTTACCAACCCTCAGTTTGTGATGAACAGCGATACCATGCGCTATAACACTACTTCAAAAATCACTTATTTCCTAGGACCTTCGACCATTAAAAGCAAGGAGAATTTAATTTATTGCGAAGATGGATGGTACGATACTCAAAAAGACTTATCTCGATTTTCGAAAAATGCTTACATCCTTACTAAGGAACAAAAAATGTATGGCGACAGTTTATACTACAATCGAAAAAAAGGAATAGGTCGTGCGGTAAAAAATGTGAACGTAATCGACACGGTTCATAAAATTGACATTAATGGTGACTATGCCATTCACGATGAATTTTCGAATACTTCCATAGTTACTGGCCATGCTATATTAACTCAACGTTTTGATAAGGACACCTTGTATGTACACGCTGATACACTTAAGGCGATTGGGGCAAAAGACAGTGCAAGAAGCAATGCTATAAAACAAACCAATCTGAAAGGAAAGAAAGAGATTAGCGCACCAAAATCTGACAAGCAAGTTGCTACAGATTCTTCTAAAAACAATCAAACGTTGTTTGCTTACCATAGAGTAAAGTTCTTTAAAAAAGATTTACAAGGCAAGTGTGATTCGTTGGCTTATAAACTTTCCGATTCAACCATGCGATTGTTTGGCACTCCTACCCTATGGTCGGAAGAGAATCAATTGACTGCTGATAGTATGAATTTTATTATCGGGAAAAAGTCAATAAAATCAATGTATCTAAAAGGAAATAGTTTTATTGTTTCAAAAGAAGATAGCTTACGATTCAATCAAATTAGGGGAAAGGAGATGAAAGGATATTTTAAGAACGATACACTTTATCTAGTGCATGTTGAAGGAAACGGGCAAACCATCTATTATGTAAAAGATAAAGATGTGATAAAAGCGGTGAATAGAGCCGACTGCAGTGATTTAAATGTATATTTGAAAAACAATAAAATTAAGAATCTTGTATTCATTACCAAACCCGATGCTACGCTTTATCCGCTGGAACAAATAGATGTGAAAGAATTAAAGTTAAAAGATTTTACTTGGAGAGAACAAGATAGGCCATTGAAAGTGATGGACATTTTTACTTGGTAATTTCGGCCAACGTCTTTATCAGAGCTTACCTTCCCACAGAAAATAGTTTTTGAATTCTGATTTCAAATTCGTTTCGGATTTGAATATTCCATACACCGATGAACCGCTTCCACTCATTGATGCATACACAGCACCGAGTCGGTACAATTTATCCTTAATTGTTTTGATGGTTTGAAATTGCGGAAATATCGATTTCTCGAAATCATTATTAATTCTATCCTTCCATTTGGTTATTGGCAAATTGACAATGTCGTGTTCTAATGGATGAGTAGGCATCATTGGCACCACTCCGCTATACGCTTTTGCTGTATTGATATGAATGGGAGGATAAACTAATGCGATGAAATAGTTGGACAAATCCAAATGGATGGTTTCGTATTCATCACCTTTGGCTTGTGCATAAGCAGGGCGATTGGTAATAAAAAAGGAACAATCGCTACCCAGTTGACGGGCATAATGATGCATTTCTCCCCACGACAAACCAAGCTCAAATGTATCATTGAGTAATCGAATAAAAAAGGCTGCATCGGCCGAACCTCCACCAAGCCCTGCTCCTATTGGGATTTGTTTATGAAGATGAACTTTAACATTAGGTAGCTTATAATCATTGGCGATTAAATGATAGGCAAACCAACAAAGGTTGTATTTTATTTCTCCGGGTATCGCTATTCCCGAAGTTGTAAATTGTATTCGTTCTGTTGTTTTACTTGTGTTTTCAATCACTTCAAGCGCATCGCGAAGCCCAATTGGATAAAACACCGACTGCAAATCATGATAACCATCTGGTCGTTTACGGATGATGTTGAGTCCTAAATTTATTTTTGCGTTTGGAAATGTGAGCATGAGGCAAAGGTAAAAAAGAATTCATGTCGAGAATCTTAAATTCCACCTTACCTTTGTTTCCTTAATTTTCATAATATGCATACGAATTCGAAATTTACAGGAACAGGTGTAGCGCTTGTAACGCCTTTCAAGAAAGATAAATCGATTGACAAAAAATCGATTGTGAGAATTGTTAATCACATCATCGAAGGTGGTGCTGAGTACATTGTAGTGCTTGGAACAACAGGCGAATCGGTGACGCTTACGAAAGAAGAAAAACAACTTGTGGTTTCGCTGGTTGTTCAAACGGTGAATAAACGTGTGCCTATAGTGATGGGACTGGGTGGAAACAATACGCAAGAAATTATCAATGCGATGAATCATCCTTCCGATTTCAAAGGGATTGACGCACTATTATCGGTTTCTCCGTATTACAACAAACCAAACCAAGAGGGGATTTACCAACATTACAAGGCCTTGGCAAAGGTATCGCGGTTGCCCATCATTTTATACAACGTGCCAGGGAGAACGGGTTCGAACATAAGTGCTGAGACCACCTTGAGGCTTGCGCGAGAGTTCAAGAACATTATTGGTATAAAGGAGGCTTCTGGAAATTTGGAACAGGCCATGAAAATTATTAAAAACAAACCTTCATCCTTTAAGGTGATCTCGGGCGATGACTCACTTACATTGCCTATGATAGCTTGTGGTGCCGAGGGTGTAATATCGGTGGTGGCGAATGCTTTTCCGAAAGACTTTTCGGAAATGGTAAGGCAAACATTGGCAGGCAACTTGCCTAAAGCGCGAACACTGCATTATAAACTTACCGACATTACCGAACAATTATTTGCTGATGGAAATCCGGGAGGAATAAAAGCTGCTCTCGAAATCCTTGACCTTTGCAAAGCATACGTACGCTTGCCATTGATGCCTATTAACGCTGAAACTAGAAAAAAACTGGAGCAACTGATTGCACACTATTAGCCTTCTTCCAAATCTCTGTAAGCATAGCGGGAAGCTACATTTTTCGCTTTTTACTACTCATGTACTTCTGCTCTTTTGGCTTGCTTTTTTTTAAGTGCTAGATGTGGTGGTGAGGACACCACCTACTATGCGGCACAGGCGAAACACGCCTGCGCCAGCGGGGGCGATGGCAATTTTGCAGAGCACATTCCATCCCCAAAATCCCATCCTCTCTTAAAACGCATCTATTGAAGTCGATTTTTTGGGTTTCTGCTTTATTTTTGTATTAAAAAGAGGGTTGTGCAACGGCTACTTATGTTAGCCGTTCGTTGTTTTTTTCGGGTTAGTTCTTTTCACGTTTATATTGTTTCGGTGTCTGGATAACTAATGAAATCTATTTCATAATATAGGTCAGTCAAAGCTAAATATATGTTAGATAAGTGATACATTAGGTCAGTATAAAATTTAGGTAATTCCTCTGCTGGTTTATATCCAAAAGTCTTTCCGTTTTGAAATTCAATTTCATAATCATTGAATAGATATTTAATATACCTTCCAAAATAAATTCCATTAGAATGCATCAAAGAGTTTCTCATAGTTCCGTACATTTGAAGAAATAGAATGTCGTCTTGTCTTACCCGACTATATGTCTTTCCTGCCTTTTCAGCATTCTTAACCAAAGCATTAAATTTTCTCCAGACTTCTATATGTGTAAGATGCTTTTTGGAAAAAGTGTCTTTTAATTTCTGCAAAGTTTCATCTTTTATTTTTTCACCTTTTAGAATTTTACAAGCTGTAACATATTCGTTTAAACTTAAACTTTCCTTTTCAGTATCAGGCAAAAGAGCCTCACTTAATGTTGTTAAGGACACTTCAAAGGAAGTCCAACACGTAAGAATTAGGTGTCTGTTTATGGAGTAGATTGTTCCGTCAGATTTTTCATATGTTTTTAAAAGCTTATCAATATGAGTTTTATTTTCTATCAATTCATCATCGAAAGCAACTTTACCGTCTGCTATTTTTTGAGACAATTCGGAAGCAATATATCCACAATAAAAACTTTGAAGTGCACTTAATACCATCCCGTGAAAATCACGCCTAATGTCATTTTCAGGGAATGTTAAAATCTTGTATAGGCTTTCAACTTCTGTTAGAATTTTTAATATAGAATCTGATTTTTTCATTAATTGTAATTAGTTAAATACGTTTACATATGGTTTATTTGTCATAATATTACTTGTTATTAACTTTGGTAAAATCAACGATAAGTTCATTAATTCTTTTATTAATGTCTATAAAGGCATAATGATAACCCATTGCAGGACGTTTCTTATAATATTCATATCTAATTTCTATTGGGTACTTACTTACAGACATATCTGTAATTCTATAAGAGATAGACTTATCACTAAAAACGAAAAATATTTTAAATGGTGCTTTGCGTAATTTTTCACTGCTTTCAACAACCTTGTGATTACCATACATAATAGAAGCAACTAATACAAGAATACCAGCTTCATCATTTTCCGTTTCAATTTTAAATGAATTTTTATACGCCCATTGAACTATATTTATCATTGCTTCCTTTTTTGATATTCCTCCGTTAATTGCAATTTCTCCAACCCAAGCCACTTTGTTTTTTACAGTATCAAAAGGTAGCTCGTTTCTTTTACCTTGTGCATTAGATGATAAATGAAATGATAATGCAATTGAAATAGTCAAAATAATTTTTCTTGTCTTCATAATCTTTCTGTTTTTTAATTGTTTCTATAAGTTCCTTTCATTACGTTAATGTTTCGTTAGCACGTTTCTCACAATGACGCATAACATATAAATATATGCACTTACAAATTTACTAAAATATTCAATATCATTTACCCAAATAATTAACGCACTTTTGTTTACAGATTAACGCACCTTTTTAAATCCCCCCCAAACACACCTTATATATATGTATGGTTTTACGATTGGCAAGAAAATATCCAAATGGGGTGGTTCTGGTTTAGGTTTTCTTTTTTTCTCAAAAATCGAAGAATCAAATTATTTTCAAAAACCTTATATATCATATTCTATTTTGGCTTTTGTTCCGAATTTTGTGTCAACATTACCAATCAATTACTTTTGCCTCTGCAATGGTTCTTTGAATGAAAGTATGGATTGGGTGTATACAATTTAACTGCTTGTATTTGATAGCTATGTCGGTGTATGCCAATGTGAAAATGAAGAGAGTGAAAGGGAGTTAAGTGGATATGTCTACCATTTCCAAGGGAATGACTACCCTTTCCAAGGGAATGGCTACCCTTTTCAAGGGAATGGCTACCATCTTCATGGGAATGGCTACCATCTTCAAGAGAATGACTACCATCTTCATGGGAATGGCTACCATCTTCAAGAGAATGGCTACCATCTTCATGGGAATGGCTACCATCTTCAAGAGAATGGCTACTATCTTCAAGGGAATGACTACCCTTTTCAAGAGAATGGCTACCATTTCCATGAGAATGACTGCCATCTTCAAGGGAATGGCTGCCATTTCCATGAGAATGACTACCCATACTAGAAAATGGATAGATAGATGAGAGCGTTAGATAATAATTTACAAAAAGAAAACTATACATATATAAACAAATAAAGCTTGAAACCTTTGTATAGTGGGGTTTGTGTCAGGAAATAAGCAACCAAACAAATAATTCTAATTGTATTAAAAGGATGATATGGTTCGAAATCCCCAAAATCCCCCATCCCAAAACCGAAATTGTGAATTCTACCCTACTAGTTGTTGGAGATTTCTCACTTCGTTCGATATGACACCATTCATGTGTTAATTATAGGAATAAAAAAAAGGCGGCTTTGCCACCTTTTTTTGTTTATCCCCTTCCTGAAAACAACTGTCATTTCGAACGAAGTGAGAAATCTCTGACCTATTTGCAAGAATGTTCGGTTTTTTTTTCTCCCCACCCTCCATCTCAATACTCATATCTCATGTCTCAAATCTTCAACGCCTTCATTACCTCAATTACTTGTTTGGCAGGTTTCACATCGTGTACACGAATGATTTTGGCACCAGCCCCAATGCAGTGAGCATGCAATCCAGAGGCCGCATTTACAGTCTCATTGCTTTGCACGTTCAGTAGTCGGCTAATCATTGATTTTCGAGAAATGCCAATAAGGATAGGGTAGGGCAGAGGCTCCAAATAACGGAAATCAGAAATAAGTTGATAGTTTTGCTCCATCGTTTTTCCAAAGCCAACACCCGGGTCGATAACAATTTTTGTCACACCCAATTGGTTCAAACGCTCTATTTGTGCCCTTAAGAAACTAGCCACCCGATGTTGAATATTAAGTTGAGGCTGCTTCTCGTGCATCCTCTCGAACGAGCCATTGTTGTGCATCAATACATAAGGCACTTTCAGTTGGGCAATGGTGCCGAACATCATCTCATCAAAAGTTCCACCCGAAATATCGTTGATAACATTAGCACCGACATCCACCGCTTTATGCGCCATCTTGGCCCGAAAAGTATCTACCGAAATCACCACATTGGGGAAACATTTTCGCACCGAACTTACCACAGGTATCAATCGTTTTTCCTCCTCTTCTTCAGTTATTTCTATCGCGTTTGGCCGTGTCGATAGCGCTCCAATATCTATAATGTCTGCCCCTTCATGTATCATTTTTTCGCATTGTTTCAGCCAGTTTTCTTCCGTCATATAACTGCCTCCATCCGAAAACGAATCGGGCGTACAATTCAATATCCCCATCACCATTACCTCAGCGTAAGGATTAAAAATTTGGTCTATTTTTTGATTAAAAGCCGTATCTTGTGCACTCATTTTTTAATCGAATTTATTGATGAATTTAAATTTGTTGAATGATGAACCTAACTATAAACAATTGCTTTTTACAACATGTCGATGACAATAAATAAAACTTCTTCACAATTCGATTCAGCCATTTCAGTATGCAAAGATATTTTTTTAAAGAAGATGAAAGATTATGGAACAGCTTGGCGAATACTGCGCACAAGTTCCATCACCGATCAACTTTTTATTAAAGCACAACGAATACGAAATATTGAAGACAAAGGAACACAAAAAATTAATGAAGACATCACTTCCGAATACATTGGCATTATCAATTATTCCATCATCGGGCTTATACAACTTGGCCTAAAAAACGATGAACGCATGGAACTGCCTGCTGATGAGGTAAACAAACTATTCGACAAGTATTCCAAAGAAGCCAAAAGCCTTATGGAAAACAAAAACCACGACTATGGCGAAGCTTGGCGCGATATGCGATTGAGCTCCCTTACCGACCTTATTTTAATGAAACTGCTTCGTATAAAACAAATAGAAGACAACAAAGGCGAGACATTAATCTCCGAAGGGGTAGATGCTAATTTCCATGATATGATTAATTACGGTGTGTTTGCATTAATAAAGCTTAACGAGTAAATAATAGAATAATTAAAAAATAACAATACATAATATGAAAATAATAACAGGTTTTTTTAGAGTTTTTGTTGGGTGTTTGTTGATCTTTTCAGGTTTTATCAAAGCGAACGACACCTTGGGTTTTTCCTACAAGTTGGTAGAGTATTTCGAGATATTCGCTAAGAACATTCATTTTTTCGAGTACTTTATTCCCATCACCACACCACTTGCCATATTCTTAGTGGTATTCGAAATAGCACTTGGATTTGCATTACTCATGGGGGCTCGCACCAAACTAACACTTTGGTTGTTGTTTCTCTTAATTGTGTTCTTCACCTTCTTAACCTTCTATTCAGCATATTTCGATAAAGTACGCGAGTGTGGATGTTTTGGTGATTTTTGGCACCTCACACCATGGCAATCGTTCACCAAAGATTTGGTCTTATTGGTTTCGGTTATTATTTTGTTTATGGGCAAAAAGTACATCAACCCTCTATTTGGAAAAAAAATGGAGAATGGCTTATTGATTTTCTTCGTGCTTCTTTCCACTGCCTTTCCGCTTTATACCTACAATTATCTTCCCATCTTAGATTTTCGGGCTTATGCAATTGGCAAAAACATACCCGCACAAACCAAAGGCGTGCCTGACGAGGTAAAGTTTTACTACACTCTAAAAGATAAGAAAACAGGAGCATCCAAAGAGTTTGATGCTTGGCCAGCTGATTGGGACAAACAATATGACTATGTAAGCAGTAGGCAAGAAGTCACAAAAAAAGGTATCGACCCTAAGATTAAAGATTTCTCGATAGTGAAAGCCGAAGGTGGTGATTATACTCAAGATATTATCGAAAATCCCAATTATAATTTCCTATTGATTTGCTATGATTTGACACTAACCAACAAAGAAGTGTTCGGAAAAATTAATGATTTTGTGGCATTATGCAAACAAGAAAATATAACCTTTGCAATACTCACTTCATCTACCAAAGAAACGATAGATAAATTTAAAGAAGAAACCAAGGTTACTGCTGATTTCTACAATACCGATGGTACAGTGCTAAAAACGATGATTCGATCAAATCCTGGATTGATTTTGCTAAAAGGAGGAACAGTAATAGATATGTGGCATTATCATCGCTTCCCTTCTTTCAATGATGTGAAGCAAAAAGATTTTAAATAGTAACAAGTGATTAGATTTCTTGTCAAACGTCTATTTTATGGGTTTCTAGTATTGTTAGGGGTTATCACCGTAGTCTTTCTTTTGTTCAATGTCTTACCTGGCGATCCTGCACGAATGATGCTTGGGCAGCGAGCCGACAAAGCATCGGTTGATATTATTAATCGCGATTTGGGAAGAGATCGTCCTTTGCTCACACAATTTGCAATGTACATCAACGACCTATCACCACTATCGATACACAATGAAAAAGAAAAAGAATCAGCCATTTTTTTGGATGAAAAAAAATATTCTTTTCTTCGATTATTCCCAATCTCGAGTTCAAAGGTATTAGTTATCAAACAGCCCTACTTGCGAAGATCATATATCACCAAACGAAAGGTCTCGGAAATTATTAGTAAAACACTTCCTGCTACAGCATTGCTTGCATTCTCAGCCATTGCATTCGGATCGTTTTTTGGAATCATTCTCGGGATACTTTCTGCCATAAAAAAGAATACTTGGGTGGATAAGTTTTCATTAGTGTTTGCTATTTTCGGCATGTCGTTGCCTTCCTATTTTATTGGTTTAATCATTGCTTGGGTGTTCGGCTATTTATTGTTTAAGTATACGGGCTTAAACAATGAAGGGTCATTATTCACGTTTGATGATTTTGGTGAACGACATTTAGTTTTGAAAAATTTAATACTTCCCGCCATCACTCTTGGCTTACGACCTTTAGCGTTGATTATTCAATTGATGAGAAGTTCGTTGCTTGAAGTGATGTCTCAAGATTATATTCGAACCGCCACTGCCAAAGGCTTAAGTTATTATAAAGTGGTTATGAAACATGCATTGAAGAATGCATTGAACCCAGTTGTTACAGCCGTATCGGGGTGGTTTGCAGGATTAATGGCAGGAGCAGTATTTGTCGAAATTATTTTCAATTGGCGCGGAATAGGTTTCGAAGTGGTGGAAGCACTAAACAATAATGATTTGCCAGTAGTAATGGGTGCAACGCTTATCTTTGCGGTTGTATTTGTTATCATCAACATTTTGGTAGATATAATTTACGGCTTACTCGACCCACGTGTGAGGGTAAGTTAGATAAGGCCATTATAGTATGATACAATAGTAATAACAACAAAGAAACAACTTGCAATGAGAAAAAAGATAGTAGTAGGGAATTGGAAAATGAACAAGACTTTAGCTGAGGGATTGCAATTGGTTGAGGATCTTTTAGCATTTCAAAATGATGCTTCAATAACCAAAATTATTGCACCACCTTTTATTCATCTTTCGGCAATTGCCGAAAGAGTGAAGTCTGAGAATGGATTTGAACTTGCTGCTCAGAATTGTCATCAAGCTTCAAAAGGAGCATTTACAGGCGAAGTTTCAGCCGAAATGATTGCTTCTACTGGAGTAAGAAATGTCATCATTGGTCACTCAGAAAGAAGAATTTATTTTGGCGAAGATAGTGCGATGCTTGCACAAAAAGTGAATCTCGCTTTAGCAAATAATCTTACTCCAATTTTCTGCCTTGGCGAAAGTTTGGATGACAGAAACGCAAATCTTCATTTAGAAAAAGTGAAACAACAACTCAAGGAAGGATTATTTCATTTGTCTTCTGCAGATTTTTCGAAACTTATCATTGCTTATGAACCTGTATGGGCAATTGGTACAGGTGTTACAGCCACCACTCATCAGGCGCAAGGAATGCACAATTTTATTCGAGCCGAAATAAATAAAAAATTCGGAAAACAGATATCAGAAAGTACTGCAATTCTTTATGGAGGAAGTTGCAATGCGGAAAATGCAAAGGATTTATTTTCTTGTATCGATGTAGATGGAGGGCTAGTGGGTGGTGCATCGCTTAAGGCCAACGATTTTATAACAATTGTAAATTCATTTTCTTAATTTTCTTCTGCTTTGTCAAATTATATTGAACTTACTGTTGAAGTACAACCTCGCGAACAAGGTAGTGATGTTCTTATTGCTCAGTTATCCGAACTCGGTTACGAAAGTTTTGTTGAATCATCAACAGGTTTTTTAGCTTATATTTTGGATGATTCCTTTGATGAAGGCTTGGTTAAGGCGATGTTCGAAGAATATATGTCTATTTTTCAAGTTCACTATTCCATAAA
This sequence comes from Bacteroidota bacterium, assembly GCA_037131555.1. Lineage (GTDB taxonomy): Bacteria > Bacteroidota > Bacteroidia > 2-12-FULL-35-15 > 2-12-FULL-35-15 > 2-12-FULL-35-15. Next base: position 22,139 of record JBAXQU010000003.1, on the reverse strand, counting down.
AATAATCCCTCAACAAAACTGGAACAAAGAATGGGAAAGTAATTTTCAACCCATCGATATAGAAGGAAAATGCTTTATCCATGCTCCGTTTCATGAACCTAAGAACGATTATCAATTCAACATAGTGATTGAACCCAAAATGTCTTTTGGTACAGGTCACCATGATACAACACAACTCATGATATCAAATTTGATGAATATGGATGTGTCTAATAAGTCATTGCTTGATATGGGATGTGGTACAGGCATATTAGCCATTTTGGCTTCGACATTAGGTGCGAATCCTATATTGGCTATTGATATTGACGAATGGAGTTTTCAGAACACCATCGAGAATCTTGAAAAAAACAATATTACCAATGTCACCACATTAAAAGGTGATGCCTCGTTTATTCATCTCAAAAAGTTTGATATCATTCTTGCTAACATCAACAAAAATATACTTCTTCGAGATTTGAAGTTTTATTGCCATTCGCTCGAAAAAAATGGACATTTATTGCTCTCTGGTTTTTTCATAACCGATGCCGAAGAGCTTACATTAAAGGCGACATCCTTAGGCCTTCACTTCATCAATTCTTCCATCAGTAATGGTTGGGCAGTCTTACATTTTGCTCTTTAAATATGTAAGGGTAACTAACTATGCATAGAGTCATCGTATTAATACTTCTTTTTGTGACATTTTTCACGCTATCATGTCAAAATAAAAGTCCAGTTTCATTGCTTAATCCGAACAATCCTCCTACAGTTGAGTATCGTGAACTCGATGCACCCATCGCTGAATCTAAAATATCGAAACTCATTAAGGGTTTTGACAAAAACGATCACTTTGGTGCTAGTGGGATATATGCAAATGGAAATTATTTCTACATTGTTTTTGACAACACTCATGAGATTGGAAAAGTTCTGAGTACTTTACCGAGTAATAGTAAGATGAATCAATTGATTGGTAAAAAACAAGGGAAGTCGAACTACGAGGGAATCACTTTTGATCCTTTTTCTAATCATTGGTATGTGGTGGAAGAAAGCCAGCCCAAGGATAGTTTGTATTCCCCTCGTATCAATCAATTCGACCAGTCATTTGTTCTTGAAAATGTTAATTGGTCCAACTCAATATTTACCGAAGTTAATGCGAACAAGGCATTTGAAGGTATTGCTTATGTAAATCGAGATAATATTAACTATTTACTTGGTCTTGTTGAAGGAACAGGTACAATTGTGGTAATGCAACTCATAGGGGAGACATGGGTAGGTGTTTCTGAATTCAATATTCCCGTCAAGTTCCGTGATTATTCAGATATTACCATTTTTCACGACCAAATTGCGGTTACATCACAAGAAGATGCAGAATTATATATTGGACTTCTTAGCCCAACAGTTTGGAAGACTGTTGGCAATAGTATTGTTTATAATTTTCCGAAAGGTGACAAAAATGGAAATGTTGGTGCGGGCAATCAACTAATCTATGCTAATGTTGAAGGTGTTTGTTTTATTGATGAAAATACCATCGTAACCTGTACTGACCGAGCGAACGAGCATCAACCAAAGTTCCACAAACACAAAGACCAATCCATTCAAATTTTTAAGCTTAACTAGTTTTCAGGAATTATGAAAATTCCTTCATGTGTCTACTCCTTATAGTAAGATAATTCCCAAAACAAGTTAGATTTGTCTCATCAACATTAATTGTAAGTAATAATAAAATTTTACTTGGTTGAGAAAAATTTTTCCAAAGCAAACATTTCGTCTCGAAGTCGAGCAGCCTCAACAAAATCGAAAGCTTTTGCAGCAGCGTCCATTGCTTTACGAGTTTTAGTAATAGCTTTTTGAAGTTCTTCCTTGCTCATGTATTGAAGTACAGGGTCGGCAGCATAGTTGATTGAGTCGTTTTCAACGTATGGTCTCACCAAGTTACCTTTAGCATCCACAATGACTGTGGTTTGTCCAAGGATGGAAGCGCGCGACTTATTAAGAGCTGTAGGTATAAGCCCGTTGTCGAAATTATAAGCAATTTGTTTTTTTCGTCTTCTTTCGGTTTCATCAATGGTTCGTTGCATCGAATCTGTGATTTTGTCGGCATACATGATTACTTTACCATTAATGTTTCGTGCTGCTCGACCTGCTGTTTGTGTAAGCGCTCTATCTGAACGAAGAAAGCCTTCTTTATCGGCATCAAGTATAGCAACCAACGAAACTTCTGGCAAATCCAAACCCTCTCGAAGTAAATTTATTCCTATCAGAACATCGAACTTTCCTAAGCGGAGATCACGTAAAATTTCAACGCGCTCAAGAGTGTCTACATCCGAATGGATGTATCGGCAACGAATACCAACATTGAGCATGTATTTTTGTAATTCTTCGCTCATACGTTTAGTAAGTGTGGTAACTAAGATTCTTTCATCACGCTTGGCAACTTTATCTATCTCTTCAAGTAAATCATCTATTTGATTAACGCTTGGTCGTATTTCGATAATTGGATCTAGAAGTCCAGTAGGGCGAATGACTTGTTCTGCAACTATGCCTTCGCTTTTTGCAAGTTCGTAATCTGCGGGAGTAGCACTCACATAGATAGTTTGATTTATCATCGTTTCGAATTCTTCAAACTTTAATGGGCGATTATCAAGGGCTGCTGGTAAACGAAATCCATAGTCAACTAAATTTACCTTTCGAGAACGATCTCCGCCATACATTGCTCTTATCTGAGGCAATGTCACATGGCTTTCGTCAATGACCATTAGGAAATCATTTGGGAAATAATCTATTAAGCAAAATGGTCTTGAGCCTGGCGAACGTTTGTCGAAATATCTTGAATAATTCTCTATCCCAGAACAATATCCGAGTTCGCGCATCATTTCTAAGTCATAAGTAACCCTATCTTCGAGGCGTTTAGCCTCGAGATGTTTACCAAGATCTTTGAGATAGTCCACTTGTCTAACCATATCTTCTTGAATTTGAAAAATAGCTGACTGCATAGTAGCTGGACTAGTTACAAAGATATTCGCGGGGTATATAATTACATTGTCTAGCTTTTCGAATGCTTTACCAGTGCTAGTTTCGAAATACTCAAGTTCCTCAATCTCATCGTCAAAGAAAGTAACACGTAAGGAATAATCAGTATAAGCTAAATTGATGTCAACGGTATCTCCTTTTACTCTGAAATTACCTCGAAGAAAATCTCCGTTGGTTCTAGAATAAAGGCCTTCAACCAATTGATGTAAAAATTTGTTTCGCGAAATAATTTCTCCTTTACGAAAAGTCTTTACGTTTTCCCTGAACTCAATGGGGTTTCCAATACCGTAAATACAAGATACAGAAGAAACCACAATCACATCTCTACGTCCGGAAAGCAGGGCAGAAGTTGTACTTAAACGTAGTTTCTCAATTTCGTCATTAATGGATAAATCCTTTTCGATATAAGTATTTGAGCTGGGTATGAATGCTTCAGGTTGATAATAGTCGTAATACGAAACAAAATATTCAACTGAATTTTCTGGAAAAAATTGTTTAAACTCTCCGTATAGTTGAGCAGCAAGGGTTTTGTTGTGCGAAAGAATGAGGGTTGGCTTCTTGGTTTCTGCGATTACATTAGCGATAGTAAACGTTTTTCCCGAACCAGTTACCCCAAGCAATGTTTGGGAAGGCATATTGGTATTTACACCTTCAACCAACTGTTTAATAGCTGTTGGTTGATCACCTGTTGGTTGAAATTCGGATATTATTTTAAACTCCATTTGAGACGAAGTAGCAAAAATTAGAAAGTTTGTAAACGAGAGAAAAGAAAAAATTCTGGCCAATTGTAAGAAATCAACTGACCAGAAAATGAATACGATAAAGGTTAAAACTAGATTAAGGTAGCTTTAACACTGATACTTGCATTAAATAGTTTTGATATTGGACAATTTAATTTAGCATCAGCAACAAGTTCGTTAAGTTTTTCTACTGTCAAACCTACAGCTTTTACAGTAGTTTCAAGTTGTATTTCAGGTATTGCACCATTTTCCAAAACAACGATTGCTTTTGTATCAATACTATCGGCAATGAAATTTGCAGCTTGAAGATTAAACGCAAGTTTCATGCTGAAACAACCTGAATGGGCTGCTGCTATTAATTCTTCTGGGTTAGTACCGATACCGTCTTCAAATCTTGATTTGAAACCATATTGAGCCTCATTTAATACTCCGCTTGCAGAGCTAAGCGTTCCTTTTCCATCTTTTCCTGAGCCTGCCCAATGAGCAGTAGCTGATCTTTTTATTTGCATTGTATTTTTTATTTAGTTCGAAACAAAGGTAACTAATACTTGTGAAACTAATTCAACACTTTTACAAATAAATCGAATAATTAATTTAAATAAATCTATATTTACCCTATCAAATATCGATATATTTAGGAATGACAAAATTTAAATTGATTATTTTTTCTATAACAGCTTTTGTGATGCAGGCTATGGCGCAGTTTCCAGCAAATAGTTATCAAACAAAAGAAAATATATATTATTGGAAAAATCGCAAACCCTTCGAAGGTTATTGGCAACAAGATGTGTATTATAAACTAGTCGCATCGCTTGATGATAAGACTGATATAATAAATGGTTCCGAAGAACTAACCTATTACAACAATTCTCCAGATGAATTATTGTATGTTTATTTTCACCTTTATAGTAATGCTCAAGCAAAAGGTTCTTATTTAGCCGATTTGTATAAAAACAATGGTAATAAACTCACCTTTGGAAAATATTCAGAACAAGGATTAGGGACAAACATTTCAAAAATTTCTAGTAATGGAGTGGAATTAAAAATGGAGCAAGATAATACCATCTTGAAAGTATTGCTTGCTCGACCATTGAAGGCAGGTGAGAGTGTGAGTTTTAGAATTGATTTCAAAACATATTTTAATGGAGGAACATTGCGTAACAGAATGAAAATGTTTAACGCCTGGGGAAACAAACATTACGATGTTGTGCATTGGTACCCTCGAATTTCTGTATACGACCGCAAACTAGGTTGGGACACGGATCAACACATGGATCATGAATTTTATGGCGACTTTGGAACGTATGATGTTGCCTTTACTTTTCCTAATAATTATATAGTGGATGGTACTGGGACATTACTTAACACAAAAGAGGTGATGCCTGATGATTTACGTGCTAAATTAAATATACGAAATTTCGCTAGTAAACCTTGGGGCGAACCACCATCCGTTATCATCAAACCTGATGGGACAACTAAAACATGGAATTTTCACGCAGAGAATGTTCATGATTTTGCGCTTACTGCAGACCCAACTTATCGCATTGGAGAGGCAGAATGGAATGGCATAAAATGTGTTTCATTGGCTGAGGAGCCTCATGCTTCTCGTTGGCAAAATGCAGCCGAATACGCTGCCAAAGTAATAAAAGTTAATTCGGAAAGTTGGGGTTTGTATGGTTATCCAAAGATGATAGTAGCTGATGCTCAGGATGGGATGGAATATCCAATGCTGACTTTGGATGGAGGCATGGATCCTGATTATAGAGATTTACTTGCGCACGAAATTAGTCATAACTGGTTTTTTGGAATGGTAGGAAGTAATGAAACATACCGTGCAGCTCTAGACGAGGGGTTCACCCAGTTCTTAACCAATTGGGATTATGAACTCATAGATGGAAAGGAACGAATTAAGCTTCCTCCTAAAAACAAATATGTAAATTATTTTCTTGAACCTGATGTCATGCGAAACTCACGTGTTTACAATGGATATATGAACGATGTATGCCGAGACAATGATGCGTATATGTGTGTGCATTCGGATATGTATAATGGTGCTGTGGCTAAGGGAGGAGGTTATCGTCAGGTGTATATGAAAACGGCAACCATGCTTTACAACTTACAATACACACTTGGCGACTCACTCTTCCTTGCTGCATTGAGTCATTATTTTAATCAATGGAAATTTGCTCATCCATATATTGAGGATTTTCGTACATCTATTATCCAATACTCACATGTCGATCTTAATTGGTTTTTTGATGAATGGATGGAAACTCCTAAAGTGATTGATTATGCTGTAAAAGGAGTAAAGAAAGGAAGAGGCAAGGATGAGTATGAGATTACTTTCAAAAGAAAAGGAATGCAAATGCCCCTTGACTTTTCAGTTACTGATAAAAAGGATAGTACTTTTAATTATCATATTCCGAATAATTGGTTTGTTAAAAAAACGGATGCGCAAGTGCTTCCAAGATGGATTGGTTGGGATAAAGTGAAACCAACATATACGGCCACCGTAAAAATTCCTGAGGGGATTGAAGATGTGGTAATTGATCCAAGTTTGAGGTTAGCTGATGCTTATATGGTTGACAATGCTAAGAGAATTCCGATTAAGTTTCGATTCGATTCAAAAATTTACAATCCCGCTGATTGGACCAAATATGAAATGTTCATTCGTCCTGACTTTTGGTATAATGGTTATGATGGGTTGAAAGTAGGACTCAATCTTAATGGGCATTATATGAATTACAAACATGTTTTTGATGCGACTATTTGGCTTAACAGTAGTGTTGGAAAAAATTATCTAGATACACTTACCGAGAATCATATTAAGAATTCTAATGATATTGTAAGTTATCGAATCAACTATCGCACAGCTACCGATCGTTTTATGAAAGGGTCATCAGTATATTTATCGGCCAAAAATTTAGATGGATTACAAGGATATTCTATCGGGTTTGATAGAAAAGATGTTTCTGGTAGAAATAAAGTCTATATGTCCTTTAAGTCAATGTATCGAGAAAATTTTACAGATTTACCCTATCTGCTCTTACCACAAGAGTGGGAACCTAACAAACTTAACAATACTATTAATATCGGATTGGAACACAGTTATTCTTATCGCAAGGGAACAGGAACAATTAACTTAGGAACAAGAACGTCCGCTTTGATGAGTGATTATGATTATCAGGCTATAAGCATCACAGTTATTAATCGTACCAATATTTGGAAGCTTAAGTTAAATAATCGTATATACGGGCAATTCGGGACAGGGTCAAATTGGGCGAGTGAATCCTCGTTATTCCTTGCAGGAGGAAACCCCGAAGAAATGATGGAGAACAAATACACTCGTTCTCAAGGAATATTTAACCCTGAATGGGCAAGTTTCGGGTCAACAACTAATTATTTCAATTATGGTGGAGGACTTAATTTGAGAGGGTATTCAGGTTATTTGGCGCCAGAGTTGTTAGCTGATGGAACTACCGTAACTACTTACAAAGGGCAAACAGGTGCAGCTATTAATGGTGAATTGGAATTTGATGGAATAATTAAAATTAAGAAACAAAATTGGCTTAATAAAACATTTAAACTTACTACGTATTTATTTGGTGATGCAGGTTTTATAAATTACAATACTCCCGACATAAAGGTATTGAAAATGGGAGGACTTAGGGCAGATGCAGGTATTGGTACTGCGCTTACAATTAAAAAATTCGCATTTTTGCAAACTGTAAACCCTTTAACAATTCGTTTTGATATGCCTTTTTGGTTGAACAAAATACCTTCAATAGACAAAGATTATCTTCAGTTTCGTTTCGTGATTGGAGTTAGTCGGGCATTTTAGTTTTTAATTCAATACTTTTTTTTAATGAAAAGAACAATACTCTCATTTCTAATAATATTTGTAAAACTAACAACATCGAGCATTGCACAGAACAATGAGGAATTGTTTTCAAAAGCACAAAAGTTTAAATCTGCTTACAATTATCGTGAAGCACTACCTCTTTATCAGTTATTACTGAAGGGAGATTCAAGTAATGTGAATTATTTGACTGGTGCAAGCTACTGTATGACTAAATTTTCATTTTATTATTCGCCTGAAACGGAGAAGATGAAGTATTATATTTCTGCCGGATATCTTGCACGAAAAGCAATAAAATTGAGTGAAACCAATGCTGAAGGGCATTATGTGTATGCACTTGCGTTGGGGAGAATATATGAAAACGCAAGCTCTAAGGTAAAGATAGCGAATGCTAAGGCAATAAAAACACAGTTAGATAGGAGTATTACTCTCAATCCAAAGATTGCGGGAGCACATCATATTCTTGGACGTTGGCATAGAGCAATTGCAGGTTTTAATGCGGTAGAAAAGTTGATGATCAATTCTTTTTTGGAGGAGTTCCTGAAGGAGGCTCTTATAAAGATGCGGTGAAGTCATTTATGACAGCCATTTCGATTGAGCCTAAATTTATGTTACATCAATATGAGTTAGCTGAAACGTATTATGAAATGGGAAAGTTCGTTGAAGCTAGGCTTTGGGCGCAGAAAGTTCTTGAAATAATTCCTTTATGCGAAGATGACAACAAAGCAAAAAAAGATGCAGAAGCACTATTAAAAAAACTCAAGTAAAATATATTTTGTAATTTTATACAATTAAAAATTAGTTAAAGACACCAAATGGAAAATCAAAATGAATTATCCGCCTTGCCGGAAGAGAACAAAAGTGTTGTAGAGCAAGTGATAAACAAGAACGAGATTATTGAAGAAATTTCCGAAAAAACAGAAAGAGCAATTTCAATTGATAATACAATGGATGATAAAATGGAAATCGATGTTCCCGATAATAATATAAGTCCTGTAAACGAAAGTGTTATTGAACGTGATGATCAAAAAGTGATTATAGAATCAGAAACTCCAATTGTTTTCCAAGATGAAGCAATAGAGGAGATAGAGATTGAACCATTAGAAAATTTCAATGGCTACACCAAAGAGGAGTTAACCAAAAGAATGGAGGAAATGTGTCAGGAAACTGATTTAATAGCCATTAGAAATAAGGTAACTCAAGCTCGTGAATCCTTCAACCATATCATTACTCAAGAAAAAGCCGCGGCACTTTCGAAGTTTTTGGAAGAAGGGAAAACAGTTGAGGAATTCGAATTTTTTGCTGATTCTACTGAAGAAAAATTTAGAAAGGCATATTCAAAATATAGTAAACTCAAAGCTGATTTCATCATTGGGCAAGAAAAACTTAGAGAAGAAAACCTGAAAACAAAACAGGAAATTCTTTCAAAGATGAAAAACATAATTCAGAACGAAGAAAACATGTCGAAAGCGTTCAATGAATTTCACGAACTTCAAGCACAATGGCGGAATATTGGTGCAGTGCCTCAAGCAAACGTAACCGAACTTTGGAACAACTATAAACTTTATATCGATCGATTCTACGACTTCATAAAAATTAATCGAGAGCTTCAGGTACTTGATCAAAAGAAGAACGTGGAAATGAAATTGCATCTTTGTGAACAAGCCGAAGAGTTAATTTTAGAAACGTCTTTAAATAAGGCCATTAATCAAGCCCAAGCCCTTCAAAACAAATGGAAGGAAATAGGCTTTGTAATGCGAGAACAGGGAAATGAATTATGGACCCGATTCCGAATCGCATTGGACAAAGTTTACGAAAATAAAAAGCAATACCTAGCGGAACTGCAAAAAAAGCACAACGATAATTATATTGCAAAGCTTGAACTGTGTGAACAAGCACAAACCATAGCCAATGCAGTATATGAGCAACACAATCAGTGGCAAGATGGAATGAAATCATTGTTAGAAATACAAGTTAAATGGAGAACTATTGGTCCAGCAGATAGGTTGAAAAATGAAGAAGTTTGGAAAAAATTCAAATCAATAGCAGACGGATTTTTCAAGCAGAAAGATGAATATTATAAAAAACGGAAGCAGGAATTTGCAACTAACCTTCAAGCTAAAACAGAAATTTGTATTCAAGCTGAGGGATTGCAGGAAAATTCGGACTGGAAGGCTACATCTGACGAGTTAATTCGCTTGCAACAAGAATGGAAAAAATATGGCCATGTGGGTTCGCAGGATAAAAATAACAAAATTTGGATTCGTTTTAAAGCAGCATGTGATGTGTTTTTTAATAGGAAGAAAGCTCATTATGCTAGTATAGATGATGAATATGAGAAAAATTACAGTAAAAAAGTAGATTTGATTTCAAGAATAGAGAAGTTTGTAGTTAACAAAGATGATGCGGCTGAAAGCCTTGATCAATTGAAACTTTTTCAACGAGAATGGAGTGAAATAGGGATGGTTCCTTTGAAAAAGAAAGATAAACTTTGGGAGCAGTTTCGTTCAGCTATTAAAGTGCATTTCGATGTTTTACAATTGCGCCCTGATTTTAAACAGGGTGGCACTGTTCAACTCGATAAAGGTATTTCATCCAAAAGCGTATCATCTTCTGATGAGCGAAATATTTTGAATAAAATGACCAAGTTAAAAGAAGAAGTTTCGCAATTAGAAAATAATATTGAGTTTTTTGCAAAATCTAAAGGAACAAGTGTTTTGAAACAACAGTTCGAGAAAAAAATTCAAGATACAAAGGATGAAATAGCCAAACTGAAAACAAGGTTGAAAGCAATTAAATCGGCTGAATGATAGTTTATTTCTTACTTTGAGAAAGTCGAAATACTAAAATAATTTGACCGAAATCTGTTGGCAAAAAATATTTTACAATAACTGATACTTTCGAATCACCTACTAATAGGGACAATTGTTTTTATTTTCTGAAAACTTTCAATGATTTGAAATTCATAATTAAATTTGTTGTATATTAGCCGTTGAATCTTAATTCTCGTGCCATGAAAAAATGTATCATTACTTCTTGTATTTCCCTTTTTCTAGTTATTTACTATCCACAAATTGGTAAATCTCAAATTTATAACGGTGAAGCTGCAGCAAAAATAGTAGATGGAGCTTCGCAATTAAAAATCAGTGAAACCAGAAAAACTATTGATTATGTTAAGCTTGCAACAGATGCAATTATTAGCACGAATGGAATGTTAAGTTGGCTGACCAAGGATGTGTTGAAACCAATAGATGATATTTCATTTCAGCTTGCGAAATCAGAAACAGATAATCAAAATTATACTCATTATAAATTCAATGAGTATTACAAATCTTTTTTAGTTGAATATGGCGTTTATACAGTTCATTCTAAAAATGGTTTTATTCTATCGGCTAATGGAGAGTTTTATAATCATATTTCAATAAATGAATTGCCAAATCTTTCGCGAGATGTTGCATTCATTCATGCTTTAAATGCTGTACCTTCAATGAAGTATAAAGATGCAAATATTGGTGGTATTCAAAAAATGAATAATGAAGGAAAACTCCTTGTTCTTCCAACAGATAAAGGCTTTTTCTTGGCTTATAAATTTGACATCTATAGTTTGGAACCCCTTAGACGCTCATATATCTACATCGATGCAAATTCGGGAAAAGTACTCAAGGAGGTGAATAGAATTGAAAATACGGATGCTCACGCTATTGCTAACACAGCGTACAGTGGCAATGTAAATATGACAACTGATAGTGTAAGTACAACAAGTTTTAGACTAAGAGCATCTAAAGGGTTCGGTGGGTTGCGTACTATGAATCTAAACACTGGTAGTGATTATACAACAGCTACAGATTTTACAGATGCAGATAATAATTGGAACTTAACTACGATAGATCAATATGCTTACGATGCACATTTTGGTTCGGAAGCTACGTATGATTTTTATTATTCTCATTATGGTCGTAACTCATACGATAATTTAGGTGCCCAAATTAATGCATATGTTCATTATAGCGTTGGTTATGTCAACGCGTTTTGGGATGGTACCGAAATGACGTATGGTGATGGCGATGGTACAAATTATACACCACTTACCTCACTTGAAGTTGTAGGGCATGAAATTACTCACGCAGTAACTGAGAATACAGCAGCATTGGTTTATTCTGACGAATCAGGAGCTTTGAATGAATCATTTAGTGACTGCTTTGGTGTTGCAATTGATTATTTCAAAAACCCATCAACAGCAAATTTTTTGATTGGAGATCAGATTAACATAAATGGTATTCCATTTCGAAACATGGGCAACCCCAATCAGTTTAGTAATCCTGATTGTTACAATGGTTTGTATTGGAATGCTCCAAATGAAGTACATAATAATAGCGGGGTGCAAAATTTTTGGTTTTACTTAATTTGCATGGGAGGAAGTGGAGTGAACGATTTGGGTGATACATATACAGTGAATCCTATAGGAATTAATGATGCAAGTGCGATTGCTTATCGTAGCTTATCTGTTTATTTAACTCCTAATAGTACTTATGCAGATGCTCGTTTCTACTCAATTCAAGCTGCTGTAGACTTGTTCGGAAGTTGTTCCAATCAAGTGATACAAATTACAAATGCTTGGTACGCAGTTGGTGTTGGGGGGATTTTTTCGAATGCTGTCATAGCAGGGTTTAATTCAACACAGAATTTTTTCTGTGTAGTACCTGCAACTGTAAATTTTATAAATACAAGCATGAACGCAACTAATTATCAATGGGATTTTGGAGACGGAAACACATCAACGGTTTCTTCACCAACACATCAATATACGGCTTCAGGTACTTATACAGTCAAACTTATCGCGAATGGAACTGCAAGTTGTTCAAGTACGGATACTTTAATTTTAAGTAATTATATTACATTAACGAATGGAGGAGGCCCTATTTCTCCTAGTTGCACGCCTACTACAGTTTCTTATTGTTGTGGAGTAGGAATTACCAATGTTTTGTTTGGAACCATAAACCATGCATCAGCTGATGCATCGGAGGGATACAAAGATTTTTCTTGTGGCAATGCAACAACACTTATCGCAGGTGATCCTGTACCCATTAGCATTACTACGGGAACATATACCAATGAAAATGTGAAAGTATGGATTGACTACAACAACGATGGAATTTTCAATAATTCAACAGAACAAGCATTCGCATCCTCCAATCATTTAGCTATTAATAGTGGCATTGTGAATACTTCTAGTTCTGCAGTTTTAAATACCGCTTTGAGGATGAGAGTGATGGATGATAATGCCACTAACACTATTACTGGACCCTGCAATAATCCTCAAAATGGGCAAGCGGAAGATTATACCATTACATTTATACCGAATACACTACCCCCTATTGCTGATTTTGTTGCTAATGTAACCACCATAAATGTAGGGGGAACAGTTTATTTTACCGATTTAACTCAGCATGCACCAACTGCATGGCAATGGTTAAGTCCAGGAGGCAGTCCATCAAGTTCTACAATTCAAAATCCCGCAATTACTTATAATACATTAGGTACATATTCAGTTACATTGCATGTAAGTAATAGCTTCGGACAAGATAGTATTGTGAAGGTGGCTTACATCAATGTGGTCAATTCTATTAATATGTGTACAGGTATTACCTCTACCACAGCGGCTAACGGACAACTATACGATTCGGGAGGTCCAGCTGGTAGCTATCAAAATAATGAAAACTGCTCGCTTTTAATCGATCCTGGATGTGCATTGAGCATTACTCTTTCATTCAGTCAATTTAATACAGAAGGAGGATTTGATTACTTAAGCGTTTATGATGGAACCAATGTTTCTGCACCTCTTCTCTACAATGGTGCAGGTTCTACTTTACCTCCAAACTTGACAGCATCTTCTGGAACAATGTTCATAAATTGGTACTCTGATGTTTCTGTTACATATTCTGGATGGGCTGCAACTTGGACTTCTGTGCTTGGTTCAGGAAATCCACCAGTTGCTGCATTTAGTATGAGTTCTACCAATCCTCCGTTAAACACACTTGTGCAGTTTAATGATGCTACAAACAACAATCCTAATTCATGGGCTTGGGATTTTGGTGATGGTCAAACTTCAATCCAGCAAAATCCTTCTCATGCTTTTGCTTCCTCAGGAACCTTCACTGTTACTTTGATTGCAAGCAACTGTTTCTTTTCGGATACAATTACAAATACTATTTCTGTGCAAAGTGCTCCTACCATTTTCCTTAATCCTAATTCGCTTATTGCTAATTTAAATTGTTCGGATACGGTTAGCCTTCCTGTCACTATCTATAATACCGGAACCGGAAGTTTGGTTTATTCGACTGGAGGTTTTGGCTCAAACAATGATACTGTTCATGTTCTTGCATTCATGTCGGGAACCGATACAGCTGAATTTTCGAATATGGTTTTAGGTATCAATCAATCGTTCAATAGATATACGATACAGACTTTGTATTCAACAGTACCTTCGGTTTTACAAACAGCTTTGCAGGGCAAAGATGTATTGTTATTTCCTGCTGATGAATACGGAGTGCTAGCAACGTATTCGCCATATTCATCAATTGTTCAAGCATTTGTTTCATCTGGAAAAAGAGTTATTCTTTGTGGTAATGGATATGGAATACCTGATAACCGAATGTTTGAAATGGGTTTGTTTACGGGTAATGATGTTGCTCTTGATTATGGTGGAGCTTCTCTAACAGTGCTTGATACCACAGATGATATTACCGATCAAGTTCCTCTTACTTTCCTTTCGCCTATGGTGACCAATTACAAAAACATTACTAATTCAGATAAAATAAAATTGATTGAATTGATGACAAACGATGTGGTTACTTATCGTACCATTGGCACTGGCAAAGCTATTTATATTGGATTTGATTATTATTCAACCGATCCAATAGCTTCTCGTATTTTAGCAAATGCTATTAAGGGTGGCTCAAGTGGGCCGTCATGGTTGAGTATGCCGTCTACATCGGTCACAGTTGCTCCTGGCGACTCCTCAATAATATATCTTACTTTTTATTCAAACGGACTTGCAGGAGGAACTTATACTACTCATGTTTCCATTAATTCTAACGACCCTTTACATCCTCATGATTCGATTGCAGTGACCTTAAATGTTGGTTTTAATCCGTGTGCCAATTTTACTTTCACTCCTCCATCAATTTGTAGTGGTATTGTTGCTTTTCAAAATAGTACTGTGAATGCAACTACAAGTTGGTCGTGGAACTTTGGTGATGCGAGCTCATCGACACTTCAAAATCCTGTGCATACCTACACTTCTGCAGGTACTTTTCAGGTGAGGCTTGTGGTATGCAACGGTTTTGTTTGCGATTCTATTACAAAATCTGTAACCATTACTTCTCTCTCTGGCCCAATCGCGTCTTCCTGTTCTCCGCAAACCACAAGCTATTGTTGCGGAATAGGAATCACTCAAGTAATGTTTAACTCGATTAACAATTCGAGTTCAGATGGCTCCGTTGGATACGAAGACTTTAGCTGTTCGAGTTCTACTAGTCTCACTGCAGGTCAAACATACCCTATCTCTGTTACCACAGGTACTTCTTATTCCGAAAATGTGAATGCTTGGATTGATTTTAATAATGATGGATTTTTTGATACCATCACTGAGGTTGTGTTTGTTTCGAGTTATGTAACCACCTATCATTCGGGAAATGTGTTTATACCAACAACGGCTGTTTTAAACACTCCGCTTCGTATGCGTATTGGTGACGATTATTCGGGAAACTATCCTCCATCTCCTTGTGTTGACGCTATGTACGGTCAGTTTGAAGACTACACAGTTGTGATCACCCCAAATACGTTACCACCAATATCTTTGTTTTCATCATCTCAAGCAAATATTTGTAGTGGCAATGTTCAATTTGTGGATAATTCCATCAACATTCCTACGTCTTGGTTGTGGTCATTTGGTGATGGCACTTATTCTTCAATCCAAAATCCATCTCACCAATATTTGAGTTCTGGAACATTTCTTGTCAACCTTCATGTAACTAATGCATTTGGTGTTAATGATTATTCTCAGTATGTTTCCATTAATGTATTAGCGTCAACAATTAATTATGTTGGTAACTTAATGGTTGGTCAATCCATTCAATTCTCAATACCTACTTCTGGTATTAATACCTATTTGTGGAATTTTGGTGATGGCTACCTTGCTAGTTTATCAACTCCGCAACATGTATTTAGTGCCCCAGGTACTTATTATGTGAGTGTACTTGTGAGTAATGGCTTTTGTTCTACCACTTTGTACGATACCTTGATAATTATGCCAATAGGAGTAAATGAATTGACCAATGGTGTGAATTTCGCTTTTTCACCTAACCCTTTTAACCAAGAGATTCAATTAACTTATGTATTAAACAATTCAAATAGAGTATCCTTAAAAGCTTACGATCCTTTAGGACAATTAATACAAACTTTTGTTGATGAGTCGATACAAACTCAAGGTAAATACGAATATGTGTTTAAACCTAAAACATCTGGTGTTTACTTTATTCATTGGATTGTAGATGGAAATGAGCGTTTGTATAAAATAGTGAAACTTGACTAAGGTGAGAAAAACATTTGTTGGTATTGCCATTTGGCTGTTTGAAGTTATTTGAAGGTTGGTTGTTATTCGAAATCGACTATTTAAGTATAGGTTTTTATGAATGCAAGAATGTCAAAAAAACAGCACCTAAATTCTAATATCTTAAAGTAACCAATTACCATTGATATAAAAAACACTAACCAAAACAACCGGGTTTTGGTTAGTGTTGCTTACTGTTATTGATTTCAAACAAATTTCGATTACTCTGGGGTAATTGGTTTCGAAACCACCCACGCAGAAGTGCCTCCTTTGCTTGTGGTGATGCGTTTGCGGAAAATAGTTGCCACTCCCACCACCATGTCTTTAGCTATTGTTTTTGCTTTGTTGATGGTTGTTGGCAAAGCTATCCAAGTAACACCATCATCGGTTGTATATTGCCACTCATAACTTGCATTCACGTACTTTCCATCTATTTTCGCTGAAGCCGATCGTAGAAGGATACTACCGGTAGCTTCCATTTGCTTCACAGTAAAGTCTTTTACCACTCTTGCACTTCGATGAATCACAACCATCAATGATGCTTCTATAATTGAATTGGCTTTTGCTTGGTTGAGCAGGGCCAATTCGTTAATGTAAGCCAACGCTAGTTTCAAAGTCACTCGCAAATTGGCCTTCGCATTTTTCTTTCTACCTTCCGCTCCTCTCACTCGATTAGTAACATCCGTAATGGCTTTGTCTAGGTTTTCGTTTTCGGTTTTCCATTGATTCAACCTTGCGAATGCAGGAGAAAAATATCCAAGAGTGTTCTTTTTAATTGCTTCTTGCATGTCTTCGGAGTGTTTAAGGAAATCAGTTTCGCGAGTGGGCATGCCAAGTTTCGCTTTGATAGTGATAATGCTTAGCGCAAACAAAATAATCAATTGTCGTTCTCGACTTGATGGTAGTTTTAATAAATTGTTCCAATACACTTGCACCTGTGCTTGGGTTTTAATTCGGTCGATCCTCTTTTTTTCTTTTTTAATCAGCCTGCGGTCTTTTGCCGAAAGGTGAAGATCTCTTACTGATTCTTTTTTTTCTTTCTTCATTTTTTTTAAAAATTAGTTAATAATTAGGTGTATACACTTTTACGGAAGTGTCAAGATTTAGCGATTGTCGGTAATGCATTAACAACATATAGCTGGTTTTCATTTTACTCACCGAAAACCAACTTTTTAGTAAGACAAATCGTTGATATTCTCATCATAAACTAATGTTGGAACATTCTAATATTAGATTAGTGTATTTTAATTTTAAAATACTATAATTTAAAATGATATTAGTTGATTTCAATATTAGATTAAGAGAATCTAATATTAAATTCGGTCAATATTGAATTACATTCGTGCATTTTAAAGTTAGATTAGCCTATTCTAATATTAGTTTAAGTGAATTGTAATTTGAATTAACCGAATATTACATTAAACTCGATTAATTCTAGTTTAGATTCATCAAGATTACCCTTTTTATACCCAAATGTTTATTGTTAATTCTTTGGTATCAGCTATATTTAATAGGGTGTTCGATAAAAACAAACCAATAACAGCACTTTTTAATCCAATACAAGGATCACCTTACCGACAATATTCAAAGAACGCATCAGAAAAGGAAGAAAGTTCACTAATTACTTCACTTCACTTTCCCGATGGTAAAGTTAAAGAATAAAACATTACGAAAATGGACAAAAAGTGTACCGTTTTATTTAGTTAAAAAAATGAGTAATGGCGAGGGTAATAGCCCAAATAGGTGGGTACACTTTTTTTCGGGCTGAAGCGAAAAAATGACTTTTTTGACCTTCGATTTCATAAGTAAGAGAAAGTTTCAAACCAATACAGGATTTTGATAAATGATCTTGATACGTCATGCAGAATATTAACAATTCATTGCAATTCTAACATATTGTTTACCCGATTTCCGTAATTATTGTTTTTAGTTAAATTCAAACGAAGTGTTTCGAAAGCCTTTTTATATGGGCTGTTTGCTTGTTTTCTTAATCAAGATGCATAGAAAAAACTACGTATAACTTTTAAAATGGTTTCACAAGTTGAAAAAAATAATTGTGTAACCTCCTTCTAAACTCCCCGTTAAATAAGTAGAGTGAAGTGTTTAGCGGTGAGGTATACTACTAAATAGATTTTGAATTATTGTCTAAGATGGTTCATGTTATTCGTTTGTTGAATATTCAGTGAAAAGATTTTTAGGTAATTCAAAATACGACTTGAATAAATATAAAGGAATGAAAATAAATTGTAAGTTTATGCCATAAATGCATTTGTCCTATTCTGTATTAAACATGTATGATAAACACATGTTATGTTTTTTGCTTGGCTGTTTCAGCATTGCCATTGTGAGAAGTCGCTATACGTATGCTTAGTATTTAATAGTATTGAAAAGTTGCGAATGAAAAGAAGGTGATATGAAGTTGAAATTAAAGCTAACGTCAAATTTGAGGTTAGGTTACACGATTTGGAAAAAATAAATTCGTAACCCAAATTATTTATTGCCGTTTAACATACAAAAGAAAGAATATAAACAAATCATAATTTAAAAAGTAAAAAAATGAAAACAACAAAACAAATTATCTTAATCGCTTTACTTGGTTTTGGTTCGATATCAAAAATAAGTGCAAATTACACGAAGTTCATTTGCGAAAAATTATTCGTAGCTCATTCTTGTTATTTTGTGCAGAATGTAGTTGATGAAGATCCTAATGTAGTTCTTCAAGCGACCAAAACAGGTTCTGAAGTAAGTTTAAAGATTTCATTCAATGGAAATGAAGGTAACAATGGCAGTTTGGCAATATATAACGAACGTCACAAACTTCTACAAGAGTTTCAAGTTGTTTTAAAACAAGCTCCAGGGTTTTCTATTATCAACCTTAGCGAATATGCAACGGGTAACTATACCTGCAAATTGATAACTGCTGCTGGGGTTCATAATAGTCACTTTACCATAAACTAACATATTATAAAGAAATAAAAACAAACAAACCCTCTTCCAAAATAATAAAAAATGAAAAAAATTGTACTTTCTCTCACATTATTATCAATTAGTTTAGCTTCGGTAGCTCAATTGGTAACACCTTTTACGGCACGTTACTCAGTAACACAAAAAGGTGGAATTGTTATGCTGGCAAATACAGCATCAGGTTGCGGAACAGGAACTACTAGTTGTGGTTCCAAAAACTGCGTTCAGGCACATGCGGAACTTCCACCAATGGGAACATCTGTTGACAATGATTTCGTTAACACTTATGTGGATATTGACAACGATGCAACTACTTTTATGTCGAGTAGCGATAGTTTAAATCTGCCTTCGTGCAGTAATGTAACCTTCGCAGGCTTGTATTGGGGTGCAGGAGGAACCATTGGCGATCCTAATGGAGCTCATTGGTCAACAAGAAACACACTTAAATTAAAATTAAACAATGGAAGTTATCAAACCTTGACCGCTGATGCTACCTTTTCTAATAACACAGGATATAAATCATATCATAATTTTAAGGATATTACTAGCATAGTAACTGCTGCAGGAGGAAAAGGAAGATATACCATTGCAAACATGCCAATGCTTAATGATAATGGAACCGGAAATAATGCTTCAAAAAATCGTTGGGGAGGTTGGGTAATTGTTATTGTTTATAAGAACGATTTAATGCCTTTAAAGAACTTAACTGTTTTTAATGGTTTAACGAATGTAGATGCGAATCACGATGTTACTGATTTACCTATATCTGGATTTTATACTCCACCAACTGGTCCTGTAAGTTTACAATTAGGATTAGTAACTTATGATGGTGACCGTGGTTATGGAGCATTGGGTGGTTCTTGTGCTCAAACTTATGTAGGCGATTCACTTTTATTTAGAAGTGCTGGAGGGTTTATTCCAGTATCTGATGCAATACATCCAGCAAATGATGTATTTAACAGTACCATATCGAATAACGGCTCATTAACTCCTTATAGAAATCCAGCTTACAATAATACATTAGGACACGATGCTAATATTTTTGTTCCTAATAACACATCGAAGAATTATATTGGAAATGGCGCATCATCTGCAACTCTGCGTCAAACAACTAGTGGTGAAACTTATTTAACTCAAGTTGTAACTACTGCAATCGATGTTTACGATGTTGATTTAAGAGGAGGATTAAGTGTGGTTGATTTGAATGGAGGCTTAGTACAACCAGGCGATACATTAGAGTACACTCTATCAGTCAAAAATATAGGTTCCGACCAATCCATTAATACATATATTACTGACACACTTGCTTCCAACGCAGTTTATGTTCCTGGATCAATAAGAATTACTTCAGGTGCCAATTCGGGAAATAAAACAGATTTATCAGGGGATGACCAAGCTGAATTTTTTGCCGCATCAAACTCATTGAAAGTTAGAGTGGGTGTAGGGGCGAATAGCACAACAGGAGGTTTTGTAAACAATTCGCCAATTGCAATTGATAGTACTCAAATTAAATTTAGGGTTACAGCAACCACAAATTGTACTGTACTGCTTTGCAATAATATTATACATAATAGATTTTGGGTTTATGGAACAGGTGTTCTTTCAACATTAACTAGAGTTGCCGGTAGTAACCCAATTATTTTTGACGCGAACGGATGTCCTGTTGCTGGAACTACCAATACCTTGGTAAGTGCAGCAACATGTGGAGGTCCATCAGCTACTAATAGTTCACCAGTTTGCGAAAGAGGAACATTTAATTTGAATGTGGGTACTGTTTCTGGAGCAACTTATCTTTGGAGTGGGCCAAATGGTTATACTTCTACTTCACAAAACCCAACAATAACAAATGCAACAACAGCAATGTCTGGAACATATACAGTAACAATAACTACAGGTGTGAATTGTTTTTATACCGCAATGACTACAGTGTTAGTAAATGGTTCTCCAACACCTACTGTGACAGGAAATACTCCTTTGTGTATTAATAATACTTTAAATTTATCAACTCCAACAGTAGCTGGCGTAACGTATAATTGGTCAGGACCAAACGGTTTCATTTCATCAAGTCAAAATCCAAGTTTATTAAATGTAACCCTTGCCGCAGCGGGAACTTATAGTTTAACTGAAACATATACTTCAACAGGATGTGTAACTTTAGCCGGAACTACCTCGATAGTTGTTGATAATATTGTTCAAACAACACCAACTGCAAGTAATAATTCGCCTTTTTGTGCAGGGAATACATTAAATTTATCAACACCAACAGTAGCAGGAGTAACTTATCATTGGACTGGTCCAAATGGTTTTTCTTCAACAAATCAAAATCCAAGTATCTCGAATGCTACACCAGCAATGTCTGGAACATATAGTGTGACGATAACAAATGTTTCTCCAGGATGTACAAGTGCTGTTGGAACAACCACTGTTGTGGTGAATGCGTTACCAGCAGTTTCTGTGAATGCTTCTTCTACTAGTGTGTGTAATGGTTCATCGGTAACTTTATCTGGTAACGGAGCCACAAATTATTCTTGGACAGGAGGAATATCAAATGGAGTTTCCTTCGTGCCTGTATCTTCTGGTAGTTATACTGTGACAGGTACAGATGGAAACGGTTGTATTAATAGTGCTTCTGTGCTTATCAACGTTAATCCAGTTCCTTCTAGTAATAGTGTTGTTTCTAATCCAATTCCATGTAATGGAGGAACAACCACAGTAGTAGTAACAGCAACAGGTGGAACAGCACCATATACAGGAGCAGGAAGCTACACCGTATCATCAGGCAACTATAGTTATACCGTAACCGATGCTAACGGATGTACAGCAACCACTGCAGGAAGCGTATCCGAACCAAGTGTATTAACAGCAAGTTCAACATCAGGAACCATATCATGTAATGGAGGAACAACCACAGTAGTAGTAACAGCAACAGGAGGAACAGCACCATATACAGGAGAAGGAA
>JBAXQU010000002.1:0-96507 GCA_037131555.1 Bacteroidota bacterium | reverse complement strand
ACAATTACTTTTTGGCTGTACATTTTCCAGGAAATCAATTAAGCATTATTGATTATAACCGTGTGGTGAAAGATTTGAATAACCTTAGTTCCGAAGAACTACTTGCAAAACTAAAACTTGTTTTTGATGTAGAAGATAAAGGTAGCGAAATCTACAAGCCTGTGAAACTGCATAATTTCAGCATGTACATTGATGGTAAATGGTATTCGATGACTGCCAAACCAGGAACTTACAATGATAACGACCCTATCGGAGTGTTAGATGTAACCATACTTTCTAATCTTATTCTTGAAAGTTTATTAGGCATTAAAGATTTAAGAACTGACAAACGTATTGATTTTGTTGGTGGAATACGAGGACTAGGAGAATTGAAAAAACGTGTGGACAGTGGTGAAATGAAAGTGGCATTTGCACTTTATCCTGTGTCGATGCAGCAATTGTTTGACATTGCCGATACCGGTAACATCATGCCCCCTAAGACCACTTGGTTTGAGCCAAAACTAAGAAGCGGATTGGTGATTCATAAATTATAGATGCTTCATTGGAGCGCAAGTTCCAATGTAGTTTAATATCCTGAAACAATGAGTATCTCTGAGAATTATCTAGCTATTCAATCGTCTATTCCGAAGGAAGTAACCTTGGTGGTGGTTTCAAAAACACATCCAGTTGAAAAGATAATGGAGGTGTACAATGCTGGGCATCGCATTTTCGGAGAAAATAAAGTTCAGGAGATGGAAGAAAAACACCATCAGATGCCAAAGGATATTCAATGGCATCTGATTGGTCATTTACAAACCAATAAAGTAAAATTTATTGCTCCCTTTGTTCACCTCATTCACTCGGTTGATAGTTTGAAACTATTGCAGGAAATAAACAAACAAGCATTAAAAAATAACCGAATCATCAATTGTTTGCTGCAAATTTACATTGCTAACGAAGAAACTAAATTCGGATTGAGCATGGAAGAAGCTGAGTTATTAATACATTCCAAAGAATTTACTGACCTCAAAAACATTTGCATCAGAGGAGTGATGGGAATGGCCACCAACACAGATAATAAGGAACAAATCAAAAATGAATTCCATTCGTTGACCATTTTCTTTGATAAAAACAAACAAAATTCAACATTCAACTTTCAACTACAAACCATTTCCATGGGAATGAGTTCCGATTACGCTCTGGCCATTGAGCAAGGCAGTACCATGATTCGTGTGGGGAGTTCGGTGTTCGGAGAGAGGCATTATGTATAAGTTTTAGTCGTCAGTCGAACAGCCCGTATTGTACTTTCATTCTATGGGAATAAACGATGTA
Source organism: Bacteroidota bacterium (assembly GCA_037131555.1). Lineage (GTDB taxonomy): Bacteria > Bacteroidota > Bacteroidia > 2-12-FULL-35-15 > 2-12-FULL-35-15 > 2-12-FULL-35-15. The sequence continues at coordinate 95,196 of JBAXQU010000002.1, read as the reverse complement.
AACAAAATATTTTTGATGGATGTCAAATATTATTTTATTTTTGTCATCTAATTTCTAATAAATAATTAACAATGAAAACAGGTAAAGTAAAATTTTTCAACGCAGCAAAGGCTTTTGGTTTTATCAAAGATGACGAAACAGGCCAAGAAGTTTTTGTTCACGTCACAGGTTTGGTTGACAAAATTAACGAAGGCGACAAGGTTACCTACGAAGTAACCGAAGGAAAAAAAGGTCTAAACGCAATAAACGTAAAAAAAGCATAATAAGTCCTAATTTTCACCAAAAGGCTGTTTCTCAAAAGAACCAGCCTTTTTTTATTCAATTAATTGGATAATCGTGATGAAAACGGATACATACAGAAGACACGTTTTAAGATAAATACTCCATCATGAAACTATCTTCATCACAAAATTGCGTCATCAAAAGGTTAAAATGGGAAGTGATTTTCATTAAAAACCTATAAAATTACCTCGAAAGTCAAAATTCGAACATTTGGAGTGAAAGGTCCAATGTTTCGTGTGAAGGATGTATTCTTTGAATCGAACAGTCTCATCGTTCATACAAATGGTTGAAAAATTCGTTCGAGGGTTTCGAGCATTGGAGTGAAATGTTGAAACATTCTTTCGGGAGTATCGAACTGTGGTGTGAAATGTTTAATGTTTGAAACGAATGTTTAGATGTTTTGATTGAATGTTCGAATGTTTCACACGAAAGGAGTAATCATTCGAACGAAATATATAATGTTTCGCACCAAAAGTTCAAAAATTGGGTTTTTCGACAATTTTTATCCTTGTTCCGAAACGTAATAATGTCTTTACTGTACAGAAAATCAATTACTTTGATGGCGGTTATTCATTAAAATCAAAAATGACAACAACTCCTTTTTTCCTAGCATTTGCCTGTTTATGGGTAACTTTCCTCTAAAATGTAGATTAACACGACTTCACAAATTCTCATCGTTCGTTGCCAAAACAACCTCGAAAGTAATCTCAATTCTCAGAACTACAATCTAAATTCTCTTCGTGTCTTAGCAGTGAAAAATTCTCACGTCTACAAACCACTAGTTTGCCGAAATTATTCCAACCATCTCAATTATATTATCTAAATTTACCAATCCGAATTTTAATCAAAATGAGAAACGCTTTCATTGGCATTTGTTTATTTAGTTTCATGGTAGTTGGTTGGGTGTCGTGCAAAAAAGACAATCCAGTTGGCATCAACATGGGGTATAATTATTTTCCTACCGATGTGGGTCGATATGTCATTTACGATGTCGATTCCATATATTACGACAATGCAAACCTTAATTCACATACCCATTTAGCACCTGCCGATACCTTTAAATTTCAATTGAAAGAAAAAATAGAGTCTATCTATTCCGATAATCTTAATAGGCCTACTGTTCGTCTAGAGCGCTACGTCAAGTTGCACAACGACTCCATTGCTTATAGTCAAATGCCTTGGACATTCAGAAACGTTTGGGCCGAAAACCGAACCGCTTCCACTGCCGAAAAGGTAGAAGAAAACATGCGTTACATCAAACTTGCATTTCCTGTAAAAGACAATCAAACTTGGAATGGCAATGCGCAGAATAACAATCAAGAAATGGATTATTATTATTCGTATTACGACCAATCTATAAAAATAAGAAACATTCAGTTCGACTCCGTATTGCAAGTGATACAATATGATGATGGTGGAAACATCATCACCGAACGTCAGTTATACACCGAGCGATTTGCTCGCAAAGTGGGCTTGGTATCCAAAGAATCAATCAACATTCAATCGCAACCTTATGCGGCATGGAGCAATCCGGTTCAATATCCTTATGGTTCCGATTCCACAACAGCTTTTATTTTAAAACCAATTATGCAACGCATCACTGGAGGAATCCATCTCATCATGTGGGTAAATTCTTACGGTGTTGAATAAAAAGATATGAAAAAAATTATACTACTTAGCCTAGTTTTAGGTTTATCCATCCATACCATTAGTTCGCAAACAGCTACTTATTGGGTCGTTTTTAAAGACAAAAATAATAGTCCTTATTCGTTGACCAAGCCTTCCGCTTACCTTTCGGAGAAAGCATTAACACGCAGACAACGACAACACATTCCTGTTTCGCAAACCGATTTACCTGTCAATCCGCAATACATCAACCAAGTGAAAGCTCTTGGAGCAATGGTAATGCACCAATCCAAATGGTTCAATGCGGTGAACGTTTCCTCTGCGGATACTTTGTTAATAAACCAAATTCGCAAGTTGAATTGTGTGCAAAAAGTAATTTTACTTTCGTCTCCTTCGTCAAAACCAACTCCACCAAAATATAAGGACGAAACAAAATCGGTAAAACCCATTTCGGTTCAACCTATAGAAAAATCAATACAGTCCAATGTGTTTGATTACGGCCCATCTTTGGCTCAAGCGCACCAACTCGGCATGGATTGCATGCACAACAGAGGATTTCAAGGCCAAGGAATGACCATTGCATACATGGATGATGGTTTTTATCGCGCTGATTCATTGGCTGCATTCGATAGCTTGCGTGCCAATAATCAAATTTTAGGAACCTACGATTTTGTGACCAATAATACCTACGTGTATCATGATGATGATATCAATTTATCTCATGGTATGAATACGCTTTCGTGCAGTGCTGGCAACCTTCCGGGAAGAATAGTGGGCACAGCACCTAAAGCACATTTTTGGTTATTTGTTACCGAAGCTTATTACAGCGAGAGTTGGCAAGAAGAAACCAATTGGGCAGTAGCAGCTGAATTTGCCGATAGTGTGGGGGTAGACGTTATCAATACTTCATTGGGTTATTCCATCAACATGACCAACTCAGCCGAAAATCATAGTTATTCCGATATGGATGGACGAACCACTATCATCTCGAAAGCTGCAGCATTAGCCGCACGCAAAGGGATGGCAGTAGTGGTAAGTGCAGGTAATTCGGGTGGAGCACCTTGGTACAAAATCACCGCACCAGCTGATGCCGATAGTATTTTAACCGTAGGTGCTGTCGATTCGCTTGGGTTTATTGTAGGGTTTAGTTCTCGTGGTCCTACCTATGATGGACGCATCAAACCTAGCGTTTGCGCTCGTGGCCTAAATGCAGTGGTTGCTTCTCCTTTCGGAGATGTTTGGAACGAAAGCGGAACTTCTTTTTCTTCACCCATCACAGCAGGCGCAGTAGCTTGTTTATGGCAAGCACATCCAAATGCTAACAACATTCAAGTGATCAATGCTGTGATGCAAAGTGCAAGCCAATACGCATTTCCTGATACCATTCAAGGCTATGGTATTCCTAACTTTTGCATAGCCGACTCCATACTTTCTTCTATGATAGGTATTCAAGAGGTATCCTCGAATTCTACTTCTGTGCATGTATTCCCAAATCCATTTCATTCCTCTTTCACCATTTCTTTGTATGCTGATGTCAAACAAAATGTTCAAGTAGAACTTTTCGATATTGCAGGTAGATCGGTGTTGAAACAAGAACGGAAATTAATGCCATCGAATAACATTTTTTCAATCGATGAACTTTCTACCATCGAACCTGGAATCTATCTGTTGAAGATAACATCCACGGATTCCGTTATAACCGAAAAGATAATTAAACAATAAAGTTTCTGACTTTATAAACTCAAAAAAAATAGTTCCATAATAAACTCTTATGTTCGCAGAAATAATTACAATAGGTGATGAAATTCTAATTGGTCAAATTGTAGATACAAATTCTGCCTTCATTGGTCAACTACTCAATCTTAATGGCATATCCGTAAAACAGATTACCTCTGTTTCCGATAATCGCGAACACATCATCGAAGCTTTGAATGAAGCCAAATCACGTGCTGACATCATCCTTATCACCGGTGGATTAGGGCCTACCAAAGATGATATTACCAAAAAAACGCTTTGCGAATATTTCAATACCACCATGCGTTTTGACGAAGATGCTTATACTGATGTAGTGAACCTATTCGCTCAATACGGCAAAGAAGTAACGGCTACTAACCGATTACAAGCCGAAGTCCCTGCCATCTGCGAAGTAATACGAAACTACAATGGCACCGCACCTTGCATGTGGTTCGATGTCGATAATAAGATTTATGTATCCATGCCGGGAGTTCCATACGAAATGAAAGCATTGATGAAAAATCAAATTGTTCCTAAGTTGAAACAACGTTTTTCATTCCCTTCCATTTTTCATAAAACTGTCCTCACACAAGGCATTGGCGAGTCGCACCTTTCCGATTTACTTACCAATTGGGAAGATAGTTTAGCAGAGCTAAATATCAAACTTGCTTATTTACCTGCACCCGGAATGGTTCGCCTTCGCTTGAGTACCAAAGGAAATAATCAACAAAACTTGATGGTGAATGTAGAGCGTAAAATTGAGGAATTGAAATTGATAATTCCCGAATACATTTACGGTTACGAAACATTTGGTGAGGAAAACGAAACGCTCGAGCAAATCATAGGAAAGCTTCTGAAATCAAAGAAGCAAACCATCTCAACTGCCGAAAGTTGCACTGGAGGTTATATATCACATTTAATTACCAAAGTACCTGGAAGTTCTGATTATTATGTTGGTTCAGTAATTTCTTATTCCTACGAAATTAAAGAAACGGAGTTGGGTGTGTCCCAAAAAATTCTTGATGAGCAAGGGGCTGTGAGTCAACCTGTGGTCGAACAAATGGCTCGAGCCATTCAAAAGAAATACAAAACCGATTATTCCATAGCAGCATCTGGTATTGCAGGGCCTGGAGGAGGCACTAATGATAAACCGGTAGGTACCGTGTGGATAGCATTAGCCACTCCCGAAAGAGTTATAGCTGAGAAGTTTCAGTTCGGAAATCATCGTGAGCGCAATATTCAAAAAACCGCAAATGCCGCACTAAACCTACTGCGAAAAGAACTTGAAGGAAAAAACTAATTCAAAGCTCGATTTCACACAGACAATCAAGTTGATCACAATCGCATTTTCTTAATTAAAATGCTTTTGCACAATTTCTGACATCTTTTCTTTAGTCAAAGGCTTGGTGTAATAATCAATTACCACATCCCATGCTTTCGACTTAGCCACATCGTCAGGGTTATCGGAGGTGGTTAACACAATAACTTTTGCAAATTTCTTCAACTCGTTTTTAATCTCAACATAACGTCTTAGAAATTCCCATCCATTCATTAACGGAAGATTGATGTCGAGAAAAATGAGGTCAGGTAATTCGTTTACGTTATCTTTATGAGCCTTCAAGCATTCAAGTGCATCCTTGCACATTTCCATCGAAATTACTTTAATTGTACTATCGTACTTGCCTATTTCTCTTTCATGATAAAAATTGTCATCTTCATTATCATCAATCAAAAGGATGCATTTTAGTTCAGTTTTCATAATTTTAAATTATTAATTGTAAAATGAAATTTAGTTCCTTTACCAAGTTCAGATTCAACCCATATTTCACCTAGATGTTGTTGAATAATTTTTTTGCAATTAGCAAGACCAATACCCTTTCCTTCGAATTCTTCTTCGTTTTTATGAAGGCGTTGGAAGATTTCGAATATTCGTTCAAAGTGTTCCGAATCGATTCCTATTCCATTGTCTTCAACCGTGAATCTCCATATTCCTTTTTCCTCTTGTGCATATAAATATACGATAGGTTTGGTTTCTTTCCTTCTGAACTTAATTGCGTTCGAAATGAGATTTTGGAATACTTGCCTGATTTCAATTTCATATACATTCATTATGGGCATATTACCCACATTGAGTTCTGCCCCCGAATTTGTAATTAATGTATTTAAATCAGCTAATACATCTTTCACCGATTTATTTAAATCAACGGTTACTACTTTACTATTCTGCCCTAATCTAGAGAAGTCTAACAATGATTTAATGAGCGCACTCATTCGTTTCGTAGCCTTGTCAATCGAACGAATGTACTTTTTACCTTTTTCGTCCAATTTATCTTGATAGTCCTCTTCAAAGATTTGCATATAATTCGAAACTGTCCTCAATGGTTCCTGCAAATCGTGTGAAGCGATGTAAGCGTATTGATGTAATTCTTTATTCGCAATCAAAAGTTGATCAGTAAGTTTTGCTTTTTCTTCATTTTGTTTAGCAAGTTCATTGGCGATAATCAGTTTGGCTGCATGCTTTACTTTTTGTTCTGTTTGAATCGCAAGTTCCTTATTTGCTAAAATAAGCTCTTCTTCTGCTTTTTTTCTCATTAACTCAATACCTATATTCAAACAGATACTTTCGAAAGCATTTATTATTTCCAAAGTGAATGCTTCTGTTTTCTTAAAATTGAGTTGTAACAAACCAATGGTAAAATCATTTACATTTATTGGGATTATGGCAAACGAACCATATCCATAATGAATACATTTGTTTCTTGGACGAAATCGAGGATCTAATTCAGCTGGTAAATCTATTAAGATATAGGAATTGTTCGTAAAAAAGCTTCCTGCTTTGGTAAGTAGCGGATGTTTTTTGTTTGAATTGTTTGAAATAACAAAACCACAAGTGCATTCTAATTTTGGTTTACCATTTTTATCCAAACAATTTTTTCCTTCGAAATCCTTAGATAAAATAGAATTCTCATGGCTCAAAAAGTCATTCGAAAACCCTTGATGAGCAAAATAGGGGTAATCTTCTCCTTCCTTCAATCTCAATGCTACCGCATCCACTCCAATTACTTCTCTTATTGATGAGAGTAATTGAGAAATCATTATTTTTGTGTTCACATTACTATTTAGTAGTCGCAGTACTTTATTTGATAATGAATTTAATTTTTCAGCTTGTTTTCTTTCTGTGATATCTGTATGAAAAGCTTGAATATAGGGTTGATTACCCACAAGGATTAGACTTGATGAAACAGCTAATGAAATTATAGATCCATCTTTTCTTATATGATCAACTTCAATTTTTATACCTTTCCCTGGCACCAAACTAGCTAAATTTATAGGAAGCATTTTTGCTGTTTCAGGAGTATCGATATCATAAAGATTTTTGTCAATGAGTTCATCAATATTATAACCATGCATTTTTGCAAACGATTCATTAAGGCCAATTATTTTACCAGCAGGAGTGAGGAATAGTATACCTTCACTAGCTTTATCAAATAGAGTTTTGTAACGTTCTCCACTTTGTTTGAGCGCCTCCATTGCATGAAGTCGTTCTGCTTCATTAGAAATAGCCATCAATGAAAATGTTATGTTTTCAGCAATCTTTTCAAGTAACGCAATCTCTTCTTTATTTGAAAAAAAGTTTTTTTCTTCCGAATAAAGTGTGAATATTCCTAATGAAGTATTCCTATATTTAATAGGTATAGCGATGGAAGAATGATAGTTTCTCTTAAGAGCTTCCTTTCTCCAAGGTTTCATCATTGGGTCATTCTCGATATCGTTACAAACACTCGTTTTTCCTTCTCGTATCGCTTTCCCTGTTGGTCCTTGTCCTTGAGGTATGTTTTTTACACTTAGTTGACCAATCGCCTTTAGATATCCATCCTCGAAACCAGCCCATGTATTTGGTATAATGTTACCTGATGTGTTGTCAACACTTCCAATCCAAATCATCCTAAACTTGCTGTGAAGTACCACCGCATCACAAACTCCTTGTAATAATTTTTCGCGATTATTGGTTCTTAATATTACATCATTAATTTCACTATTCAAATTTAAAAGTCTATTCAGTTTTAATAGTTCAGCTTCATCTTTTTTGCTTTTTGAGGTATCTGTTATTATTAATTGAACAGCGTCTTTTCCATCAAATTTTATAGGCATCGTTTTCACAAAAACCTCTACCGTGCTTTGGTCAATGCAAATGAGTTTTTCCTCAATAGAGGATAATTCAACATTTTCATAAGGCTCAGAATTCATTATTTCAGCCATTATTGCGATATAATCAGGATGAACAAAAGAAAGAATCTTTTTACCCACTAATTCCAATTCGCTTTTTGCCTTTAGTATGGTGAGCATCTGTTTATTTACAAAGACAATTATACCTTGAACATAAATAACTATACCTACCGGGAAATTTACTGCTAATTCTCTGTACTTTTGTTCACTTTCAACTATAGCCTTTTCAGCAAATTTTCTAGCTGTTATATCGTTTAATGAAGTTACTCTAATTTCTCTTCCTTTAAAAGGCATCGTCTTGCCGTGTAGCAAACAAGGAAATGTTGTTCCATCCTTTCTTAACGCTGTGGCTTCGTATGGTTCTGTAATACCAGCTAACATGTTTCGTCTTACCATTTCTCTATCTTCAGGAATCAACCATTTATCACCCGACTTACCAATAGCTTCTTGGGAGGTATAACCAAACATCAGTTCTGCCATATTGTTTTGTTCGAAACAAATTCCTTTTTCGGAGAGGAATATAGAATCGAAGGAGGCGTCACTAAGTGCCATATATTTTGCTCGACTTTCAGCTATGGCGTATTCAGCTTGTTTTCTTTGCGATATGTCATTGGTTATGGTTAATACAGCTTCTTCGTTTTCATAAATTATAGGTACCGCTTTTACTTCCACATCCACTACAGTCCCGTCAAATCGAATGAACTTTTCTTCCAAAAATGAATAATCTTGTACTTGCTCACCTAATGTTCTAATTCTATTTATAACCGCTTCTTTTGAATCAGGATGCACAACAGAGAGAACTGGTTTGCCAATAATATCATCAATTGACTTAGCTCCGAGCAGGGTAAGGGCTTGTTTATTTATGTAAACAACAATACCATTAACATGAATAGCCACGGCACTTGGTGTGTTTTCAACTAATTCACGATATTTTATTTCACTTTCCTTAATTAGTTGTTCCGTATTCTTTTGGTCGGTGATATCTTGAGTCGTTCCAAATATCTTTTGGAGTTCGCCAGAATGAAATTCTAATTCTGAAGTTACCCTTACCCAAATTAATTTTCCATCAGCCCTTAACATTCTATAGACGATAGGAGAACCCATTCCTGTTTCCATCGCTTTTGTTCTCGCTTCCATCACTAGTTGACGTTCATCAGGATGAACGAAATTTGAAACCAATAACTCAGGTGTTCTAATAGTGGTAACATCTTCAATGCCCAAAATACTCAAAATTCCATCAGAATGATTGAATTCATTGCTTTTCGGATTCCATTCCCAACTTCCAATCTTGGCAATCTTTTGAGCTCGCTTCAAGTTGGCTTCACTTTCTTTTAACGATTCTCGAAGTTTCTTAGGTTCTGTTATATCTTTAAAAGCACAAATCACTTCTTTCACATTTCCTGAAGAATCGAAAACAGGTTCAGCATCTACTTTTAACCAAACTCGGTCTTGCGTTGTTGGTCGATAAACGCCCATCACAGCATTTCTTACGGACTGACGTGTAGCGATGCAATGGGGCACCGGGTGTGTCGAACCAGGATAAGGACTACCGTCTTCGTGTATTACATTCCAATCAGTGTCGAATGATGTTTTTCCTAGCAATTGATCTTCGGTAAGTCCCAAAAGTTCTAAGGCTTTTGGGTTACTAATAAGAATTTCCGCATTAGGCCCTTGAACAAGAACACCAAAATGAAGATTCGAAACAAGAGTCAGATAACGTTCTTTACTACTTTCAATGGTTTTTTCTAAATATTTCCTTTCATTAATGTTTTGGATGAACGCAGATGCTCCAACAATTTTTTTTGATTGATAGGTCGGAAACCAAATTACTTCAAAATAATTTTTAGTGAAGTGTTCAAAATGTATTTCGGAATAAGGTTCCCCTTGTAGTGCTCGGTCTATGCTTTTCTTTGCTATTGCTCTCACTTCAGGCAATTCAATACAATCCAAAACACTCATTCCTGCTTTTAGATTAAAGTGGAAAAGTGTTTTAGCCAATGACTTTAAATTATTGTTGAATGAGGTGTAATTGTAATTATTATCTACAGAAAAAAAAATAATATTTTCCTTGCTAATTTGTTCGGAAGTATTTAATTTTTTATTTGTCTTCATATCCAATAGTGCAAACATGCGTTTGCTGTTTTAAATCGTAGTAACTATGATCTATATGACTGGAGATGGGTCGTGCTTAAAGGCTCGCCTCTTACATATATTTTGGTGTCGCAAAGTTACAGCGTTATTCGACACACAAAGTAAAATCGTATCTGTATATTTTAAAAAACTGACAAGAATCAGGAATTGAAGGGGGTTTATTTCAGAAAGACCTAGCTTTAATAATCTGGTTAGATTATTCATTCAAACAAACCTTATTGTCTTCGTTTGTAAATAGTAGTTTGTTATCGTACATAAGTTGAATAGTATGCAAAGTTTTATCTTCGTGAATGTCTGTTATCGAATCTACAAGTGTTTTTAAGTCTAGGGGATGTAGGGATAGTAATTGTTTAATTTGCAATGATGTTCTTTCATACTCATCTGTATGAAGAATTTTCCTTTTTTCTACCAAACAAACATCACAATGAAAACATCGACTCACTTTATTTTCTCCAAAATATGATAACAGAAGTTGACTTCTACATTTATGCGTACTTTCTACATAATTAATAACAGTCTCCATTCGTTCCTTGGCTCTTTTCTTAAGTAAAGCATAATTTTCTTTTGAAATGCTTATTTCTTTTGCATCTATCCTTTCGTGAATAAAGGTAAGTTGAGGCAATTCGGAATGAGGAAAGTAGGTGATAACATTTTGTTGGTGAAGAAAACTTAATCGTTTGATTAAATTGTCAAGACTAATATTGGCTTTTCGCGCCAAATCGTATTCGTTTATTTTTACAAAATTATCGAAAATCCCTGAATAGGAGCGGAGCAATAGTTTGATAAAAACATCATACGATTCATTTGTAATCTGAAATTTGTATAAATCCTCCCTATTCATTGACATCTTAAATCGAGCTGGTTGAAAAAATGAATCGGAAAGAGTAATAAATCCTTCACGTTCAATAAATTTTAAACAGTTAAAAGTAGTTATTGCTTGAAGCTTATATGCATAACAAAAAGATGAAATATCAAAATCAAAGGTAACACCCATACCTGCACCTGTTGCTATTTGGTAATAATTGGCTAATGCCTGATAGGTTTTTTTTATCTCTTCTATTTCAGGAAAACTCAATTCAACATTTCGAAGTAATTCTAGTTTGTCAGTCGCATTGAAAAGCATGACAGCATAGGCTTTTCGTTCATCTCTTCCTGCTCTTCCCGCTTCCTGAAAGTAGGCTTCTATCGAATCGGGAACATCAATATGCACCACAAACCTTACATCAGGTTTGTCAATACCCATACCAAAAGCGTTTGTACAAACGATTACTCTAATATTGTTATTAATCCAATCATTTTGCTTTTGATCCCGTGTTTTGGCGTCTAATCCTGCGTGATAATAATCGGCTGAGATTTGATGACTAATTAGATAATTGGCAATATCTTTTGTTTTTTTTCTATTTCTCACGTATACAATACCAGAACCATGAATATTGTTCGCTATTTTTAAAAGTCTGGCAAGTTTGTCATCCACATTAAGAACTGCGTATGCGATGTTCGTACGTTCATAACTCTTTTGAAATACATTTTGTTTTTTGAAGAGTAACTTTTTTTGAATATCAATTACCACTTCTTTTGTTGCAGTGGCTGTTAATGCAAGAAAAGGAACTGAAGGTAGTAGTTCTCTTAATTCAGAAAGTTTTAAATAACTCGGTCTGAAATCATACCCCCATTGTGAAATACAATGCGATTCATCAATAGCAATTAAATTCACTTTCATTTTTGGTAAACGTGCTTTCACAATTTCTGTTTCTAGTCGTTCTGGTGAAAGATATAGAAATTTGATGTTGCCATGAACACAATTGTCCAAGGCGATATCAATTTCTTGACGGTGCATCGAAGAATTGATTGATATTGCTTTTATCCCACGTGAAGTAAGGTTTTCCACTTGATCTTTCATTAGGGCAATTAATGGGGATACCACTATGCAAATACCATCCATCATTAATGCAGGAACTTGAAAACAGATGGATTTACCTCCTCCTGTTGGTAATAAAGCGAGACAGTCCTTTCCTTGTAATACTGAATTTATAATTTCCTCTTGTAAAGGCCTAAAAGAAGAGAATCCCCAGTATTTGTTTAATATTTCATGACTAGTTGACATAACAAATAGTTCACGAAGTTACGAAATGTAATTTAAAGTGGTAAAATAGAAAGGTTGGTACTTTTAGATTTGAATTTTGCTACCTCGGATAATAACCATTCTGTTGCTTGAACTTCAGTTTTAAAAACTTTAGTTGGTATGTTTGGATTATAAAATCGTAAATAAAAATTAGCAGAAATAACATGTACAAAATTTTCAGCTAAAAGTGCAACTGCCATAAAAGGAGTTTCTGCTTCAACTTTCACACTATATTCTTTTGCTGCTCTTGTAATGGTTACCATATTCTCAAATATAAATAGGATTGGATGCTTTACCCCTTTTGTTAACCTAATAACAGCTTCTCTTTCTTCCTTTTTTTCCTCTATATCGATAATGCTCCCCTGAATATATGTAATGTAAACTATTCCTTGCCTCTCGAGTTCGATACTAATGTTTGGAAGCTGAATAGAATCAATTACTCTTTCCTTTATCATTCTTGATACTTAATATTTTTAATCTGAAGGTAAACAAATCCGAATGCGTTATTTTGGATTTATCTACCTTCATTATTGGTTAATAGTTATCTATTTTACTATCGTTATTTTCTTTACCGTCTTTTCATTATTTGCACTAATCTCCACAAAGTAGATTCCTTTTGGTTCGTTTGTTAAGTCAAGTGAATAAATTCCTGAACCTGCATTTGTAAGTGCCTTCTGAAGTAGAGTTTGACCGATTACATTTAATACCTTTATAGAAACATTTTGAAGCCCATTTTGTTTAATTTCTATATTGAATTCTCCTGTACTCGGATTTGGATAAATGGAAAATGTACTCTCAAGAGAAATGTTTTCTGCGACCCCCATTGTCGGACTCCAACCATTTAAAGTGGTTGCACCTGTATTATTTGGGTCTAACCAATGTTTTAGTTGAGTTGCATTAGTGCCGCCTCCAAGCCATGATACAGCAAATTTACCATAATCGTCATAATCATTAGCGGCTGAAGCACCGCAAGCAGAAGGACCACCATATAATTGTCCAACAATATGATGAAATTTATCAAATAAAGGTGAACCTGATGACCCTGGCTCAGTACATGCTGTTGTCCATTGCCCTATTTGCCAACAATCAGCAGCACCATTGCCAGCATTGAAACTAGGATTACTAGTAACTGAATTGGTTGCCTGAGATATTTTTTTTATATCTCCACTTGGATGATGAATACCTATAACTGTATCAGCGGGTGTGTTTATATTCGACCATCCATTAAAGTAGGCATTATAAGTTGCAGGGACAGTATTATTTACCAATCCACCGGTAATTTGCACCAAACAAAAGTCGCTTCCGCCATTCCGAGCGCATAAGTTTGAACCGCTTAAAGATTGAGTTGTAGAAGGTGAAGATGCAGGGTTTGAACAGCCCGGAGCTTCCCAATTGAAGCGAAACACCCATTGTGCCCAATCATTACTTGTAGAACAGTGATTAGCTGTTAATACATAAGGTTTCCCATCCTGAGGAACATCATTAACCAAGGAACCAGAACAAAATTCTCCTCCGTTTACCACTAAACAAACAACGCCTCTTTTATCATTTTGCCAATTATTTCCTAACGGACAATTAACATTTACCTGACAACTTTGAGAGCTTCCAAAAGATTTAGCTGCATAATCTTCAACTCCTCTGTATCCATGAGTTACACGAAATAAACTGATTCGTCCTTGATGAGCAGCGGATGCTGGCTCATAATACTCCAACACCACGGCTTCTCCACCAATCAAATCTGTAGCAAACGCTTTATCTTTTTGATTGTTTACTTCAGTAAATGCTCCTAACACGAAGTCTTTAGTTGAATTATAAACAAACATCGATGCTCCTTTAGGCATAAAGAAATCATCAAAAGCCAAGTTAATTGTCAATGCCCCAGTTGATTTTACTCCAAGTCTCCAAAGTCTATCACCATTCGGCATCGTTGTCCAAGTACCTGAATTGTCAAGATTAAGTGAGACATAATGATTATACCCAAAACGGTAAGGGCCTTTGCTTTGGTCGTTTACAGCATCTTCTGCACGCAATGCTTCCATATCGAAACTTGGCATTAATTTATACGTAACTTCCTGCAAGTGTTTCGAATTTACATTGAAACTAAAAGGAGTTCCTCCTTGACTTAATTGTGCGACAACTGTGTTGTGAAACAATGCAGAAGCTAACACAACTGATAATAGTAATAGTTTTTTCATCTGATTTTATTTAATTGTTAGAAATAAGTTTTTTATTAGAGATGGCCGAAAATATAAATAATTTAAAACGCCAACAAATTTTATTGACGAAGAGCAATTACTTAGCCACTAACATGCTAATTAAAAATTTAAGGTTATTCTGAAAAAGCTGCTTGGTAAATAAAAGAAAGAATCAAAGTCGGTTTGTTTTCCATTTCAACACTTCTCCTTCATTGTTTTTTACAGCCAATAATGATGCATTCTTACTTTCCGAAATTAATTTCGCTCCCACAAGAGCAGCTATCGTTGCTTCATCTTTATCCTCCACATCAAGCATTTCTGGTTTGTAATAATGATTAATAAAATGCGTATCAAAATTTCCTGAAGTAAATGCTTCATGCTTTAACACAAACTTACAGAAAGGCAAAGTAGTTTCCACACCTATTATTTTATAATCATCTATCGCACGTATCATCCTATTTATGGCTTCTTCGCGATCTTTACCAAACGAAATAAGTTTCGAAATCATAGGGTCATAATAAATTGGAATATCCATTCCTTCCTCAAATCCATCATCCACACGCACGCCCAAACCTTGCGGACGTTTGTAGGTTACTAATTTCCCAATATCAGGTAAAAAATTATTGGTTGGGTCTTCAGCATACACACGCACTTCCATACTATGTCCATGAATCTTTAAAACGTCTTGCGAAAAAGATAGTTTCTCGCCTCGTGCCACTTTTATTTGCTCCTTCACCAAATCAATTCCTGTTATCATTTCTGTTACAGGATGTTCAACTTGCAATCGAGTATTCATTTCAAGGAAATAAAAATTCTTATTCTCATCCAACAAAAATTCTACAGTACCAGCACCAATATAATCACATGCTTTTCCAACATTCACAGCACATTCGCCCATTGCCTTTCTTAATTCTGGAGTTAAAACCGATGAAGGTGCTTCTTCAATCACTTTTTGATGTCTCCTCTGAATAGAACATTCGCGCTCGAAAAGATAAACGATATTACCATGCGTGTCACCCAATATCTGAATCTCTATATGTCTCGGGCCAGCAACATAGCGTTCAATGAAAACTGAACCATTGCCGAAAGCCGAAGTAGCCTCACTCACCGCCAACTTCATTTGTTCTTCAAATTCTTCGCTATTTTCAACTATACGCATTCCTTTTCCACCTCCACCAGCGCTAGCTTTTATCAGTATCGGAAATCCAGTGGCCAATGCGATTTCCTTTCCTTCCTTAACACTCGATATGGCTCCTTCTGAGCCTGGAACCATTGGGATTTTATATTTTTTAGCAGCGGCCTTAGCCGATAACTTATCGCCCATTATATTCATCGCTTCTGCCGAAGGACCAATAAATGTTATTCCTGCTTTTTTAACAGCTTCAGCAAAGTCAGCATTCTCCGATAAAAAACCATATCCAGGATGAATACCATCAACATCGAGTTGCTTACACACTTCTATAATTTTATCACCCAATAAATACGATTGGTTCGATGGGGGAGGACCTATACACACAGCCTCGTCAGCATATTTTACAAACGGAGCATTTCTATCCGCCTCTGAATAAACGGCCACCGTTTTTATTCCCATCTCTCTGCAAGAGCGCATCACGCGCTGAGCTATTTCTCCTCTATTGGCTACTAAGATTTTTTTCATATCACTAAGTTACAGTATTCGTCAACATTTTTAAAGCGACAAATATAAACTAATGGATTTTACCATTTACAAATATAGTGAACGTTATGTTTTTTTTTGAATTCAAATTACTTTTTCACTTTCATAATTTCACATCTTTCGATAATTATTTGAAATTAAAATTCGCAAATATTATAATTGAAATGTTTTCGCAATACCGATGAAAAGTCTATTCCAACTTGTCTCAAATCTTCATCGTCTTCCTCATAAAACCAATTTATTATAACCGTATTTCCTGTTTGTTCAGATTCTATCAAGCGTTTTATAAGGTTATATACTTGCACTCCCGAGCCGGTATGTAAATACTGAAACGATAAATTGAGAGTAGTATGAACAGGTTTAGTCAAAAGATAATAATCTACCCATTCGAACAAACGATAATAAAATATCGTAGCGTTTTCTGGAAACGAGCGGCCTTTTATACTCAATACATTTGCCTCTCTATCAAAATCAACCATGGGTAAATTTTGGGTAGCAGGTATGCTCAAATTTCTTCTTTGTTCTAATGTTAGCATGTTCTCCCACTATTAGCTTTAAACTCTTCTTTTGTTGGCTAATAGTAATGCCAAATTTCAACATTATATTGAGTACATACTCCGTATTTTCGTTAAAACAACGCAATCGTATGTCTTAAAACCCAAATACTTGGCTAAACGTATTTTCGAATGTAATCAATACCTATTCATCTCCTTGCTCACTATTCTCCAAAAGCCTCAAACAAACTCGTTTTTAACTTCCAACACAAATCTATCAACACTTTTATTTCCAAAAATCCTATTTAACCTAAAAGATACCTTTCCAGAGCAAAAAGACACTTTTCCAGAAAGTAACAATAACTAAATCAAGTCAGTTGCAATTTTAGCCGAAAGTAAACAAAGAGGAATTCCTGGTCCAGGATGCACACTTCCACCACAGAAATATAGATTTTTTATATCCGATGAAAAATTCGGATGTCTCAGAAAAGCAGCAAACATGCTATTCGATGCATTTCCGTAAATAGCTCCGAAAGCCGATGAAGTTCTTTCTTCAATTGTCCTTGGGTCCATCACCATCTCACATTCTATCAATTGTCGAATGTCAGTTTTAAGCATCCTACTTAACTTCGTAATCACGTATTCACGCGTATCATTCACTAGTTTATCCCAATCCTGCCCATTATTATAAGGCACATTCACAAAAGCAAACCAATTCTCACAACCCTCCGGAGCATCCGTTTTAGTGAACTTCGAAGTCACGTTCACATAAACCGTTGGGTCCTTGTACACATTAAGTTTGTTTATAATCGTATCAAATTCTTCGGGATAATTGTCCCCAAAAAATATATTATGAAGATCCATCTCTTGGAATTCTTTTTTGATGCCCCAATAAAAAATGATACCCGATGAAGATTTTGGCTGACTCAGTGTTTTCTTCGGCTTTTTCACCGTAGGCATCAGCTTCTCATAAGTATTGTATACATCAGCATTACTGATGATGACATCAAACATTTGGTCACCAAACTTCGAACGTATTCCCGTTGCCTTCTTTTTATCCACAAGTATTTCCTTCACAGGTGTCGATAGTTTAATATCGATGCCAATGTCTTCAGCAAGTTTCACCAAGCTTTTAGTTATGCTATGCATACCTCCTTCAGGATAATAAGCCCCCAAATCAATCTCCACATAAGGAATCACATTCAGAGTAGCAGGCGCCACATAAGGGCTCGATCCATTATATGTAGCATATCTATTAAAAAGCTGAATCATTTTTATATCCTTAAATGCTTTTTCGTTAGCCGAATTCATCGTATCAAAAGCACCTATTTTCCAAAAATTAATCAACCCTTTCGCCACAGCCTTTGTAAAGTAATTCTTGGCCTTATGTAGCGAATTCATCAAAAACAATTCGCCAGTTAAATTATATACCATTTCAGTTTTTTCCAGATACTGCAAAATGGCTTCTTCCGAGTCAATAGTGCGCTCAGCCATGTATTTCGCATAAGCTTTTCGACCATGTTGAGAGTCGAACACTGTGCCATCTTCAAAAAAATATCGAAACACAGGATTAATATGTTCATAATTCAAATAAGCCCTTGGGTCTTTCCCTGAAAGAGTAAAAAGCTCGTCCACAATCATTGGCAAGGTAAAAACCGATGGGCCGTAATCAAATCGATAACCTTGATTTGTTTCTGAGGAGATTTTTCCTCCTGCAAAACCATTTGCCTCAAAAATGGTAACATTGTAGCCTTTGTTTCTCATTCGTATGGCAGCTCCTAAGCCAGCCACTCCCGAACCCACCACAGCACACGACTTATTCAATTGTTTTATCATTTCCGTTGAAAAAATTAATCTAATGTTGGTTAAACAATTATCTAATAATTTAGTTTAACATGGGTGGCAAAATTAGTGAATGCAATGGAATAATCGAAAAAACGAATTAAGTTGAAATATGATTTTGGTCATTCCTTTATGGAGAAACAATAACAACTTAAATTTGGTGGTAAAGAATAAAGGTTTAATTTTGCATCCCTTTTCGAAAACAAACAATAAGCAATCAATTTTTTTGAATTAGTATAAGCATAAAATGGTATATATAGGAGCTAAGGAACTTACTCTACAGGACTTTAACAACATTCTCTACAATGGAGAGCTAATCGATTTCGAACCAAATGCACTTGAAAAAGTAAGCCAAAGTTATGAGTTTTTGAAAGATTTCTCAAAAGATAAATTGATTTATGGAATCAATACTGGTTTCGGCCCAATGGCTCAATACAAAATCAGTAATAACAATCAACTCGACTTGCAGTATAACTTAATTAGGAGTCATTGCACTGGAGCCGGCAACAGACTATCAGAAGTGGAAGTAAAATCCGCAATGATTTGCCGTCTCAGCTCGCTTATGCAAGGCTTTTCGGGTATCCATCCCGAAGTGGTAATTCTTCTTAAAGAATTAATCAATAACAATGTTTCTCCTCAAATATTCGAACATGGAGGTGTAGGTGCAAGTGGCGATTTGGTACAACTGGCTCATCTTGCACTAAATTTAATAGGCGAAGGAGAAGTAACTTATAACGGGCATCTTCGCCCTACAGGAGAAGTATACCAAGAACTAAGATTGAAACCTATTAAAATTCATTTGCGCGAAGGTTTGGCCTTGATAAATGGCACTAGCATTATGACTGGAATTTCAATGGTCAATGTTTCTCATGCCACCCAACTTGTCAATTGGAGTATTTCTGCTTCCATGATGATTATCGAATTGGTAGAATCTTACAATGATCATTTTTCAACAGAACTTAATAAAGTAAAACCTCACCGCGGGCAACGAACCATAGCTAATACTATGGATACATTGATGAGAGATAGTAAGCTAGTTCGTAAGCGTGAGGAACATTTATACAGCAAAGAAACAACTGATGTCGATGTTTTCAAAGACAAAGTTCAAGAATATTATTCAATTCGTTGCGTGCCACAAATAGTTGGCCCAATATGGGATACGCTTATGTATACTCAATCGGTGATACAAAACGAGGTAAATAGCGTGAACGATAACCCGATAATTGATAGAGAAAATAACAATGTGTTTCATGGAGGTAACTTTCATGGCGACTACGTTGCCCTTGAAATGGATAAACTCAAAATTGCAATTACAAAGCTATCTATGCTTGCCGAACGTCAATTGAACTTTTTGATGAACGACAAATTGAATGGCAAATTGCCACCATTTGTCAATCTTGGTAAGCTAGGTCTTAATCTTGGAATGCAAGCAGCTCAGTTTACGGCAACCTCTACAACTGCCGAAAATCAAATGCTTTCAAATCCAATGTACACTCACAGTATTCCAAACAATAACGATAATCAAGATATTGTATCAATGGGAACTAATGCAGCACTTATCACAAGTAAGGTCATTGAGAACACTTATCAGGTCATGGCAATCGAATTATTGAGTATTGTTCAAGCAATAGACTCATTGAATTTTGATACTAAACTTTCTTCTCAATCGCATAAGATTTATCATCAAATTCGATCCATAAAAGCACGATTCGAAACCGATAGCATACTTTACAAAGACTTGGAAAATATTAAACTTTTTCTTCAAAAAAACAGCCCGAAAATATTAACCAATTAATTATTCAAAATATAAATTTTAAATGAAATACGCATTAGTAACAGGAGGTTCAAGAGGTATCGGTCGTGCAATATGTGTCAAACTTGCCGAAATGGGACATTACGTAATAATCAATTATACATCTAACATTCAAGAAGCAGAGAAAACCCTTACTTTGGTTCGTGAAAAAGGAAGTGATGGAGAATTAATGAAATTTAATGTAGGTGATCAGTCTGAAGTAGAGACAACCTTAGGTGTATGGATAGAAAAAAATACTGACAAATACATTGAAGTTTTGGTGAACAATGCAGGTATTAAAAAAGATCAATTATTGATGTGGATGAGTAATGAAGAGTGGAACTCGGTATTAGGAGTTAATCTTGGAGGTTTCTTCAATGTAACAAGGCTTGTTATCAAAGGAATGTTAGTGAAAAAATATGGACGGGTTGTTAATGTAGTCTCTCTTTCAGGTTTAAAAGGGTTGCCAGGGCAAACCAATTACTCCGCATCGAAAGCTGGGGTTATAGGGGCTACCAAAGCCCTTTCGCAAGAAGTAGGAAGAAGAGGAATTACGGTTAATGCTGTCGCTCCAGGCTTCATTAAGACCGATATGACTGAAGGGTTTAATGAAAAAGATTTCAAACAATTAATACCAATGGCTCGTTTTGGTACTTCCGAAGAAGTTGCTGAAGCGGTGGGATTTTTGGCTTCGAAGAACGCATCTTACATTACTGGCCAAGTATTATCAGTAAATGGTGGATTATACAGCTAATTATTAAAAGACAAAGAAACTTTATTCATTTAGTCTAAGTGTTACCACCTTTCTTTATAGGTTTTAGCACCTAAATTGAATACTGATAGATTAATTAAAACTTATTTTTTAAAAAATATTTTATATTTGCCTTCTTTAGTAAAAAATAATAATGAATAACAGAGTTGTAATTACAGGATTAGGAATTTGGAGTTGTCTTGGTAAAAACCTTGACGAGGTAAAAGAGTCTTTGTATTCTGGCAAGTCTGGTATTGGGATGGATATGGAACGCAAACAATGGGGTTATCGTTCAGGATTAACGGGAATTGTTGAAAAACCTCAACTAAAAGGAATACTTGATAGAAGAGCTAGAATAGGCCTTTCGGAAGAAGCTGAATATGCCTATATGGCAACCATAGAGGCGATGAAAAACGCAAAGATGGAAATGTCTTGGGTTGAAAAAAACGAAGTTGGTATACTTTACGGAAACGATAGTTCTGCAAAAGCCGTGAGTGAAGCAATTGATACCATAAGATTGAAAAAAGACACCACTTTACTTGGTTCCGGCTCTATCTTTCAATCGATGAATTGTACGGTTACCATGAACCTTTCAACCATTTTTAAGCTGAAAGGTATCAATTTCACAATAAGTGCTGCATGTGCTTCCGGTTCTCATTCAATAGGGTTAGGGTATTTGATGATAAAATGGGGCTTACAGAAACATATTATTTGTGGAGGAGCTCAAGAAGTAAACCCTTTTGCATTCGGTAGTTTCGATGGTCTCAGTGCATTTTCTATACGAGAGAATGAACCTACAAAAGCTTCTCGTCCTTTTGATAAGAATCGTGATGGCTTAATTCCTAGTGGAGGTGCCGCAACCTTGATTCTAGAAAGTTATGAAAGTGCGATTGAACGAGGAGCTCCGATTTTGGCCGAGGTAGTTGGATATGGGTTCTCTTCAAACGGAGAGCATATTTCAAACTCCAATGTTGACGGACAGATTCGTTCCTTGAATATGGCACTCAAGGATGCAGGTTTGAGTGCATCCGATGTTGATTACATTAATGCACATGCCACTTCAACTCTGGGGGGCGATTTTACAGAAGCACTTGCAATTGATGCGGTTTTTGGAGCTTGTAAAACTCCAGTGAGTTCTACTAAATCAATGACTGGCCATGAATGCTGGATGGCTGGCGCAAGTGAAATTGTATACTCTACCATCATGATGCGAAATAGTTTTATCGCACCCAATATCAATTTCGAGGAAGGTGATGAGGCTTCTTCAAAATTAAATATCATTAATAAGACAAATGAGAAAAATATTGACGTATTTTTGTCCAATTCTTTTGGTTTTGGAGGCACAAATTCATCTTTAATAATAAAAAAATTTATATAAATAACAAACCAAATCAATTTTAACAATGACACAACAAGAAATAATAGGAAAAATAAATGAATTTTTAGTTGAAGAATTTGAGGTGGATCCTGCAAAAATACAACCGGAAGCTAACCTTCGTGAGACACTCGAATTAGATAGTTTAGATTATGTAGATCTTGTGGTTATTATCGAAAGCAACTTTGGGTTTAAAGTGGTTGCCGAAGATTTTATTGACATACATACATTCCAAAATTTTTATGATTATGTAAATCGTAAAGTGGAAGAAAAGAAAACAGCTATTTCGGAAAACTAGTAACGAATTAGTTAGGGAATCTTCTATCAAATGGATTTCAACCACCTTTAACGAGAAATTTTTATTTAAATGTCCAAGTGGGAAGGTAAATCAAAGGGAACAGTTTTAGGACATAAAATATTTGTTTTTATATTAAATCATTTAGGGCTCAAACTCGCGTATATCGCACTACGATTTGTAGCCCTTTATTATTTTTTGTTCGCACGCAAATCAAATAAGAATATATTTTATTTCTTTCATGATGTGCTTAAATACAAACGTACTAGAGCTTATTTGAAGATATATAAAAACTATTATATCTTTGGACAAACAATTTTAGATAAGGTAGCTTTGTTGGCCGGAGTAAATACGAAATTCACGATTGACCACGAAGGCGGAAAAAATCTTGATAGAATTGCTGAGATGGGTAGAGGTGGGATTTTGGTGAGTGCACACATAGGTAATTGGGAAATTGCAGGGCAGTTGCTGAATAGATTAGAAACTACCTTCAATATTTTGATGTATGAAAACGAACGAGAAAAATTAAAGTCATATTTGGAAGGGGTTAAAAAAAAGAAGAACGTAAAGATAATTGCAATAAAAGATGGTGAAATGGGACATTTAATAGAGCTACACAATGCATTTTATAATAATGAACTAGTTGTAATGCACGGAGATCGTTTTAGAGAAAATGCAATAACTGCCGAAGCTGATTTCTTGGGCAAGAAAGCAATGTTTCCAGTTGGTCCTTTTATCATGGCGGCCAAATTTGGCGTACCCATATCTGTTGTATTTGCCGTAAAAGAATCATCAACTCACTATCATTTTTTTGCAACAAACCCGATAGAGGTAAAACGGACAAGATCTGTTGAACAAACAGATAAAACAGTACAAGAGCTTTTGAATAATTATATTTCAGAATTCGAGAAAATGGTACATAGATATCCGGAACAATGGTTTAATTACTACGCATTCTGGAATGAACAAAATTAACAATCTAAAATATATTTAAAGTGCATTTCAACTAATGACAAGAAAACTAATATTAATATTACTCCTTTACCTTCCTTTTTCAATAATAGGTTGGCCTGCAAACAACACTACAAAGAAAACTAGTGCAAAGGAAGTTAGTTTTTCATTAGCCCTTGGAAGTTCAGGTTCTGAAGCAGAAAAGATTGCAACAGAAAACAACTTTTTCTTAAAATCTAAATTAATTTCTGAGCATCCAAAGAAAAAGAAGAAGGCGAAGAAAAAGAAAAAAAAGAAGAAAAAGCCTGCCAAGAAAAAGAAGAAAAAGGCCAAAAAGAAAAAGAAGAAAAAAAAGTAGCCTTTAAAAATTAAATGTCAAGTATTAGCGCGCCTGAATCGGACACTGAATAAAATTTACGATTTAGCGCTCTACATTCCTCTGCCCATTTTGATAGATGATATTTTGAATTCGAAGAATCGAATATAATTAGTTTCGGTGAATATAATTTTAATAATGATTCAATTCGAATAGAAGGATTTTTGGTTATTAATAAATAATCAATTGGCAATTGCGCAACATTTAATTTATCTACTAGTTTATGAGTATTCGATTTCTCAACACGAATGATTTTTTTGTTGAAAAATTGAAAGCAATTTCCTTTTATCAACAAATGATTTGATTGAAAACTATCAGTTATCATCTTAGTTTCATTTAGTCCTAAGTTCCACCAATTGTGTTTTACATGAAAAAGTAATGAACTTTCATTATGTATAAGGGCTGTATCTGATAGAAACACATTCGATTTGCCATCAACAAAGTCAATCGCTGATGATTTAGGAATGTTATATATAATGAGTTTTCGTTGATGAAATTCTACATATTGTTCCCGAATCAATGAAACCAACAACACAACCAATAAAGAAAGGGAAACCACGAGATATTTGAATTTTCGACTCATGAAATAATAAATAAAGATTAGAATTACTCCATATATTATCCATGTTTCAAATATGCTGATGGATATTCCTTGAATTAGAGAGTAAGGAAATCTTTCGATTTTTGTTACCGTAAAATTCAAAATCCAAATACAATAGTTGAAACACAATGCAATGTACTTCACCAATAATGGGACTTTAACAAAAACAAACACTGATATACCTAGATACATAATTAATGTTGATATTGGAATAACAATGAAGTTGGATAACAAAAAGTAATTTGGAAATTGATGAAAATAATGCAATCCTAAGGGGAAAGTGGCAAGTTGAGCTGCTAACGACACTGACATTAGTTCCCATATTTTTTGAAACAACCACCACCAATTTTCAGTATTAATCCATTTATCTATTTTGGCTTGAATAAAAACTATACCTATAACGGCAAGATAAGAAAGTTGAAATCCAACATCCATGATTAAGTAAGGATTGTATAACAGAAGGATAAATACTGAAGCAGCTAATGTGTTATAGATATTCGTTTTCCGCTGATAGGCTTTAGCTATAATAATTAAACTCAACATGGCAGCAGAGCGAAGAACAGCTGGTGAAAGACCCGTTAACATTGCATAAAACCATATGAAGAGTAATAAGATGATTGCTTTAAAAATGTTTCCATATTTAAATTTATCAAAGAAAAAAAGTAACCAATTTAACACTACATAAATAATGGCTACATGTAAACCAGACACGGAAAGGACATGCAATGCACCTGTACTTGCATAAGCTTGAATAATGTCTGCATCAAGTTTGTCGGTATAACCAAGTAAAAGTGCTGATCCCACAGCAAATTCATTTCCGTTGATATTGTTTTCAGTGAAAATAGTGAGTAGTTTGTGTTGTAAATTATTCGCATACACATAGACAGGATTGCCACTATTTCGGCCGATTTTTACCCAATCTCCTGATTTTAGATAGGCTTGTTGATTAATATTATGGAATGATAGAAACCTTTTGTAATCAAATTCTCCAGGGTTTTGCGGAGGAGGAACATCATGAAAGTTAGCATTTAAAATTAACTCATCTCCATATCGCAAATGTAAAGAAGCCGAATCCTTGAATAGGTATATCATTGCTTTACCTCTTGTCTGATTCCATTTGCTTTCGCGTTTCACAGACATTATTTCCATTACAGCTTTTACCGATTTCGGTTTTTCGATAATGGGATCTACCAATTTTGCATAAACAAATTGAGTGCTATCACAGTAATTAGAGAAATGATTTGCAGATAATTTTTCTGTTTTTAATAGCGTAAATTGATAAGCGCATAAGAACAAAGTTGATTGGAGCAATACCCCGAAAATCCATGTGTTTTTGTAAGAATAAATTAATTTTGGAAGGAATACAATTATTGAAATAATAATTAGTAGCGATGAAATGATAAGGAGTAAATAGGGGACAGGGAGGGGCAAAAAAATAGCAAGGATAACGCCTGCAATGAAGGGAATTATCAAACGTATAAGCGGAAATTGTCCCCAAATGTTCAAGAATTAAATCATTTACACCGCTAAATTAAACAAAATTTATTTTCGCAAATAAAATTTGTTGGTCTTCGTTTGTATTATTTATAATTACATTTATTCCATAAATAATATCCGATTGACCAATGCAACTAAAACAGGATGATTTAAAAGATTTTTTGGAAGGAAAATACAATCAATACAATTGTGTTGATTTTATAGCACCCGACCCGATATCTATTCCTCACCGTTTTTCGAAAAAGGAAGACATTGAAATATCAGGTTTTCTTTCAGCTACTATTGCTTGGGGACAGCGAGTAACCATTATTAATAATGCTAATCGACTGATGAGTATGATGGACGAAAGTCCTTATGACTTTTTGATGAATGCAAAGGAGAAAGATTTCATTCGGTTCAATTCGTTTGTTCATCGCACTTTTAATTCGGAGGATACAATGTTCTTTATGAAATCGCTTCAAACGATTTACAAAAAACATGGAGGGCTTGAGTCTGCGTTTATAGCTAGATTAAAGGAGAATAGCAACAACAAATGCGAAGACTCAATACTTAATTTTCGTAATTTATTCTTTTCGATTCCTCATCCTACTCGAACTACTAAACATGTTTCGAATCCTTCAGAAAATTCTTCAGCGAAGCGGTTGTGTATGTATTTGAGGTGGATGGTACGAAAAGATAAGCGCAAGGTTGATTTTGGAATATGGAATTCGAAGAACTTTAATTCATCCCATTTGATGTGTCCACTTGATGTGCATTCAGGCAATGTAGCACGCAAGTTAGGTTTGTTAACTCGTACTCAAAACGATTGGAAGGCGGTGACAGAACTTACCAATAATTTAAAACAATTTGATGCGAACGACCCTGTAAAGTACGATTTCGCGCTGTTTGGGCTTGGTGCTTTCGAGAAATTCTAATGTTCTAATCCTCTTCTATTCGGTAATGATGATTTTCTGAATGGAAGTTGGTTGTGAACTCGCGTTCGGAATTAGTTTAACGAAATAGATGCCACTCGTTAATGTTCCTCTTTCTAATGAAAATTGCTTTCCATTAATCACCGCGCTCATTACTTGTCTTCCAGCAATATCAGTGATGATTAGCATTTCGTTGTTCATTTCATTTTCGAACATTATTCTGCATTGTTTCGAAAAAGGATTTGGATAGATGAGCAAATGATTAGAGTTGTCATGTTTTGAAATACTCACGGTCATGTCGTTTCTATAGTAATAGTGTATGGTGTCGCTATTTACCCAAGCGGTGCCATTCCAAGTTTGTTCGGTGGTGCTGATTACATTATTATCGGCATTGTAACCAAAATACGATTGGTTTACATTTAACCAGCTACTTCCATCCCATGTTTGAAAAATAATACTCATCATGTTATTGCTTGCATCGTAAGTGAAACTGCCTTGCGAATCATTGGTTAATGTGTTGAGAGCACCTAACTGATAAGTCCATGTCAACTGATTATTGTTCGCATCATACATATAGATATAATTGCTATTATAGTCGTAAGCACTGCCATTCCATGTTTGTGCAAGTTCGGTTAATTGATTGTTGTTGGCGTCATAGGTATTGGTTGTAAGCCAAGAGTTAACCCAGGCACTTGCTACCCATACTTGTCCTTGTTTTGTCATCCAGTTGTTGTTCGCATCAAAAGTGCTGATGTATTGACTTTGATTTACGAAACTACTTCCATTCCAATTTTGAGTTAAATCTAAGGTCTGATTGATTCCTGAATAGTTATAGGTATGATCAACACTATTGAGCCAACTGGAGCCTGTCCAAATTTGTTTCAAGTAATCAATCATGTGGTTGGAACTATTGTATGTGAAGGTGTATTTGGTGATGCTATCCCAATTGGCACCATTCCATGTTTCATCCAATTGTTGAGTTAAAAGGTCAAGCGCATCGTATTGATAAGCGGTGAAAGAAATATTATCCCAATTGGTGCCGGTGCCAGACTGATTGAGCAAACTGGTTTGGTTGTTATGCGAATCGTAAGTATACACATAGTTGTAATTATTGTCCCAAGAGGAACCATTCCAATTCTGACTTTGTTGCGAAGTCATGTTGTTGTTTCCGTCATAGGTAAAGGTATTCTGTATAAAATTTACCCACGATGAACCATTCCAATGCTGAGTCAATTGGCTAATAAGGTTATTGGATGCATCGAAGGTATAATTATCGATGAATAAATTTACCCAAGTGGTAGTGTCCAAATATTGGTGCAAAGCCACTGTTCTATTATTGTTGGCGTCATAGGTATAAATAATTTTAGAAGGACGATTCCAAATTCCATTGATAGTGTCCCAAAGCCAAGTATACGTACTATCAAGTGTTCCCGAAAGCATGTTGCGATATTCTTTTGCTTTCATCGAATGGTATGTAATGTTTACTAATTCCGCTTTCGATTTACACTTCGAATCGAATAACGAATGCCATTGTTTCGGTTGAAGGGGTTGTATATTCTGCGATTGAGCCGAAAGGCAAAGACCTAATACAAACACGGAAAGAAGTAGTTTTAATTTCATTTTTTTTCTTGTTAATAGTTGAAGCAAAAATAATAAAAAATAAGTAGCCATAAGATTTAATTGGGAAAGGCCGAAAAAACCGATACAATCAAAGCAACCAGAACATGACGAGTATCACCGCATTTTCTGGCAGGTTTACTTCCATATTTCTTAATAATTATACCTTTGCACCCAAATAAAAATACTGGAATGAAAAACATCTTAGTTATTGGAGCAGGTCGTTCGGCTTCTTCACTCATCAAATATTTATTGGATAATGCTGTTGCTGAAAATTGGAACATAACCGTAGGCGATGTTTCGCTTGAACTGGTGAAACAAAAAACAGGCGAACATGCCCGTGCGCGAGCCATTGCTTTTGATATAAACAATCAAACGCAACGCGAACAGGAGATAAACAAAGCCGATTTAGTAGTATCGATGTTGCCTGCTTTCATGCACCTGCATGTAGCTAAGGATTGTGTTCGATTCAAGAAACACTTGGTTACTGCTTCGTACGTTTCGAAAGAGATGCAAGAATTGCACGTGGAAGCTGTGGCGGCAGGTATTGCTTTAGTGAACGAAAATGGGTTGGACCCCGGTATCGACCATGCTTCGGCTATGAAAGTGATTGACGAGATACATGGCAAAGGAGGTGAGCTCCTTTCGTTTAAATCGTATTGTGGTGGATTGGTAGCTCCCGAAAGCAACGATAATCCGTGGGGATATAAATTCTCGTGGAATCCGCGCAATGTGATTTTGGCTGGACAAGGCACTGCTCAATACATTGAGAACGGAGAATATAAATACATACCCTACAACCGTTTGTTTTCGCAAACTTCGGTAATCGAAATAAAAGGACTTGGTGGTTTTGATGCCTATGCCAATCGCGATTCACTTTCGTATCGTAAGGTATATGGCATCGAATCGATACCAACCATGCTTCGTGGTACCTTGCGTTTTAATGGTTATTGCAAGGCTTGGAATGTGTTTGTGAAACTTGGAATAACAGACGATACCTATCAATTAGAAGCCTCCGATTCGTTAACCTACCGAACATTTATCGAAGCCTTTTTGCCGGCAGGTAATCAATCTACAAAAGAAAAATTGATTGCTTTTATGGGTAAGGATATGGATGCCGAATCGTTGCAATTGGTGGAATGGACTGGCATTTTGACGGACGAGAAAATAAACATCAAGAAAGCGAGTCCTGCTCAAATACTTCAAGAATTGCTCGAACGCAAATGGCTTTTGAAGCAACACGACAAAGATATGATAGTGATGCAACATCAATTTGAATATCGAACCAAGAACAATGAAACGAAATCCATCCATTCGTCATTGGTGGTGAAAGGGGAGGACCAAACCTATACGGCTATGGCCAAAACAGTGGGTTTGCCGCTGGCTATTGCCACTAAATTGATACTGAATGGCAAACTTACCGCACGCGGAATAGTGCTGCCAACCATTAAGGAACTTTACCTTCCGCTGTTAGCAGAGCTCGAAACACTTGGCATTAAGTTCGATGAAGAAGAGGCTTAAGGGCTGCTTACTGCATATTTTATTGTAGCCATAAAGTGACCAAAAACAAAAAAGCCCCGAACATTTCAGTTCAGGGCTTGGTATTCGTAAATTCGTTCTATTCGTATTTCGTAAAGCTGGTTAGTCCTTCACTAGTTTCTTATTTATTGTTTGTTTGCCGTTTTGTAAACTTATAAAATAAACTCCTTTCGAAAGCATAGATACATCTATTGTGGAAGAAGCCTCAATTGCTTTTGCACTGTAAACCATTTGCCCTAATACATCTCTTATTACTATTTCTGCATTTTGGATTTTTGTTTCTATTGTTAGTTTATCTGAAGTAGGATTGGGATACAACTTGAAATCCCTATTTGTTATGGAATATTCGGGAATACCGATATGATAAGCTGCACAAGTAGCCGAATCGGTAGAAACACAAATATCATCGAAATAATAATAGGCACACTCAGCGGTGCCGCCATTAATAATGGCAGTATTGGTATTGGCGCCATCAAAAAAATTGCCAAGCGATAAATAACTATAAGCAGAATCGGCTATAAATGAGCCTGAAATAGTTGACCACCCAAGGGTGTCTGTAATAATGGAAGCGGAATAAACATGGGCATGATTAACAATATGAGGGTATTGATATGTAGTGAACAATGCTCCTATTTTATTTACGAAATATTTAAATGGAGATGAGCTTTGTCCTACTGCTGGATTTACCTTTAACGATACATAATAACGGGTGCCAACAATAAGGTTAAAAGTTAGAGAGTACGTAAGATATTCTCGAATATCAAGCGAGCCACCACATGAAGTTCCATTAGTATAGACATATAAGCCTGTGTAAGCATTGCCTGATGCTGGATATTGATAACCAAAAATATTGTTTGGAACACCTGCAACATTTGATGTAGCACAAACATTATAATAGTCTTGGCTTCCATATCCATTTATCCAATTTTGTACTAAATACATTTGTGCGTAAAATGTAGGGCAAGAATCATAAAGTTCAAAACTGGGATTTAATATCATATTTTGGCAATATGCCTTACTTGATCCAACTTCAAATGAAATGGTAATAAGACAAATGAGATATTTTATTATGTTCATTTCGATATGAGGCTTCCTATTTAACAATAATTAATTTGCCCATTTTAACTTTATTGCCATTTACTTTAATTTCATAGAAATAGGCTCCGGCATTTAATGATGATTCGTCAATTTGCAAACTGGTATTATTGCTTGTAAAATTATACCTACTTATTAATTTTGCTGTTACATCAAAAATGGATAAATTTCCTATTTCCTCTTCCGCTAATTTATATTCTAATGTCATTATTCCTCCATTAGGATTGGGATATAATTTGAAATCCCTATTTGTTATGGAATATTCGGGAATACCGATATGATAGGCTGCACAAGTAGCCGAATCGGTAGAAACACAAATATCATCGAAATAATAATAGGCACACTCAGCGGTGCCGCCAAGGTATGAAGACGCTGTAGTATTAATACCTGAAAAGAAATTACCGATTGATAAATAGCTGTATGAAGAGTCGGAAATGAATGAACCAGAAATTGAAGTCCAGTTTGAAGTGTCACACACTATAATGTTTGAATAAATCTGAGCGAGATTATTAATATGCATTTGAGGACTTAAATAAGTTGTAAATAAAGCTCCTATTTTATCTGTACAATATTTGAAAGGTGCATAATTACTTTTCGTAGGACTTACTTTTAATGAAACATAATATCGAATACCAACTTGAAGGGGCATATTCAACGAGCACGATATATATTCCCTGTATTCAAAACCTGAACAAGAAGCACCGTTCGTATACACCAATAAACCAGCGTATGCATTACCTGTAGCTGCTTGTTGATATCCCGCTCTATTGTTAGGAACACCCATGGTATTAGTAATGTCACATAAATTAAAATAATCTGGAGTTCCATTTGTTCCAATCCAATTTTGAACCAAATAAAATTGACTGTAAAAATTAGGGCAGGAATCATAAAGTTCAAAACTGGGATTAGGCACCAGGTTTTGGGAAAATAAATTTGTTGATCCAAAACAAAACGTGAAAAATAGGATACATACAATTTTACTAAAATGGCTCATGATAGCAGGTTTAATTATTTTACAATTACCAATTTGTCTGCCTTTTCCGCCCTTGTTGGTCTTCCTTTAAAGTAAGCAGAAACGATGCCTTTGCTGGTGTTTTTTCACCTGCAAACGAACGACTCATTATACATGCCACTTTTTTCATCCTTCAAATATACTATATATATAAGTATGCTTTTGGTTTAATTTTTTTCCGCCCTTGTTGGTCTTCCTTTAAAGTAAGCAGAAACGATGCCTTTGCTGGTGTTTTTTCACCTGCAAACGAACGACTCATTATACATGCCACTTTTTTCATCCTCCAAATATACTATATATATAAGTATGCTTTTGGTTTAATTTTTTAAGTTCAGAAGACCATTTTTCGGAAACCGGTAATTACCTATTGGCTCCAAATAACATAAAATTGCCATAAGTATATTACCTATTGGCGAAAAGTAACGTAAAACTGCCAATCGGTAATTACCTATTGGCGAAAAGTAACGTAAAACCGCCAACCACACATTAGGGATTGGCAAAAAGTAACATAAAACTGCCAACCACACATTAGGGATTGGCTCCCGTATACGTAAAACTGCCATAAGTATATTAGGGATTGGCCTCCGATAACGTATTATCGACATAAATAGAATAGGGTTTTGAAAAAAAGTAATGTAAAACCGTCAACCACACATTAGGGATGGGCGAAAAGTAACATAAAACCGCCAACCACACTTTAGGAGTTCGCGAAAAGTAACATAAAACCGCCTACCACACTTTATCGATTTGGCGAAAAGTAACGTATTAACGCCAACCACACAATACATATAGGCGAAAAGTAACGTAAAAGGGCAAATCACACATTAGGGATTGGCGAAAAGTAAGTGTCCTATGACAAGTGTTTTTTCCGCCCTTGTTGGTCTTCCTTTAAAGTAAGCAGAAAAGATGCCTTTGCTGGTGTTTTTTCACCTGCAAACGAACGACAATCTGTGGGCGACACTTTTTTCATCCACCAAATATACATCTAAAGTTAGTTTGATAATCGAAAAACGAGAGTTTTAGTTGAATAAGTATCAATAATGAGAGAATGTGTCACACTCTCTTGAGTTTGTGTCACACTCTCTTGAGTTTGTGCCACACTCTCATGAGTTTGTGCCACATTCTGTTGTTAGTGACTCCAACTTGGTACTGCATGAAGAATAAGAACGGTGCAATGGTAAAAGACATCAAAAAAACGGAATATAAAACTGAAAAGGAAAGTGAGGTATTACAAACAACTACAAAGGGCGTATTAATCATGTATTTAGGAATCACCATTAAGCACTTCAAAAAAAGCCCCTTGCATCTCTGAAAGGGGCTTGTTTTATTGCGACACTTCGATATTCTATTGTTCAGATGTTCGTTTGTTCGTTTGTTCGAACAATTGAATAATAGAACAAATGAACAATAGAATAATTGAACTTTTGCCTAGCGCAAAATTGCCGTATTGCGCAATTACCAACATGGGGATGTTGTTATTCTCCGGGAGGCGGTGGAGGAGGTGGGTTACGGTCCTTGTTTCCTCTTTCGCGTTCTCTATCTCTTAATTTATTTAGCAATTCCATCTTGAATTGTTCCTCGGCAGCGTACAGTCGAGCCACTTTTTTGATGGGCAACACTGCCTTGAACTTAGCATGGTATTCTTTCTGAATATCTAGTTCTTTCTGGCGGTTGGCCATGTCCGTGTCAACGGCTTGTTCCATTTCTTTATCCGAAAGGTCTTCGTTTTTTTGTTTAGCATCTCTAAAATCTTCTCTTCGTTTCTTACGAATATCCTGAAGTTTGTCGCTGTATTGGTTATACACTGGCCAAAATTTCTGAGCTTCTTCGGGTGTTAAGTCGAGGCGTTTGGTCAAAAACCCTATTTTCAACGTTTCGATGTTCTCTTTTCGTTCGTCATGTCGCTCGGCACGTTTATCTTTAGGGCGTGGAGGCGGAGACCCATCTTTTTGAGCTAAGGTAATGGTAGTGGATGATGCAAGTAGCGCTATCATCAGTACACCGGCTTTTAGGCTTTTCATTTTGTTTTTCATATTGATGTTTTATTTAAGTGATTATAAATTGATGTTGATTTGATTGATTGCTCGCTTTAGACCTCACCCTCGGTCGCTCTCCGAAGGAGAGGGATGACGAAGCCAGAAGTGCTAGGTTTGGTATGTACTTCACGTAACTCCCCCTCTCCTTTGGAGAGGGGTTGAAGGGGTGAGGTCATAACACTATCGTTTTTCATATTGATGTTTTATTTAAGTGATTATAAATTGATGTTTCTAGACCTCACCCTCGGTCCCTCTCCGAAGGAGAGGGATGACGAAGCCAGAAGTGCTAGGTTGGGTATGTTACGTGAGGTCGTTTTCATAGTTAATAAGTCCATACGCTATCTCTTATAAATTTGCTTCGTCTACATTGTTTTCTATTAAGTAATTCTGAATAGATGCATCATCAGATGCTACGGCACTATTTTCGGTACTTTCGCTTGCATTCATCGATTCCATGATGGTGCCTTCGTCAATGCTCCATAGTTCTTCTTCGGTCGATTGTTCTTCCGAAGCCTCCATTTTAGGCATGGTCGAAATGGTGTTGAGGTAACGAATACCCGAAAACGATACGAATAAAGTAATGATGACAGGCAATACAAACCTTGGTTGAATCACAAGCATCAACCATTCGATGATAGAAGTAGATGATTTTTTAGTTGAAACAATTTGCTGAACTCTTGATGGCAAATCATCAAAATAATGTGCAGGCACTTCAAACGGATTGTATTTCGTAATGCTTGCAAGCAAAGGTGCTTCCTGCTTTATTTCTTCAAACTCTTCAATAATGTTTTGCAGTTTTTGGTTGAAACGATTGAAATAATCATCATTGGCTACCAGTGGTGACGCATGTTTGATGCTAGCCAAACGAGGCGCACTGCTCGAAAGCGCTTCTTCGTCCATAGGTATGTTGTTATTTGTATTCATTTCGAGGTTTGGATAATGTAAAACCAAAAAGGTTTAATGCGAGGTTAAATAATGTTCTATTTTTTTTACAGCATGATGATACGAAGCTTTAAGTGCCCCCACTGATGTTTCAAGTATAACGCTCATTTCATCGTATTTCAACGCATCAAAATATTTCATGTTAAAAACAATTCGTTGTTTGTCGGGCAAGGTTAAAATGGCTTTCTGAAGTTTCTTTTGAATATCGTCTCCCTTAAAATAACTATCACTTTCGAGTTTATTCGCCAGAAAGATCGAAGCATCGTCAATAGGTATGCCCACATGTTTTTTCTTTTGATTCAAATAGTTGATTGACTCATTGGTTGCAATCCTGTACAGCCAAGTATACAATTGCGATTCGCCTTTAAACGAAGCCAGGTTTTTCCATACTTTGATAAATACGTTTTGCAATACATCATCCGTATCATCATGGTCGATAAGTATTTTACGAATATGCCAATACAAACGCTTTTGGTATTGTCGCACCAATAGGTTGAATGCGTAATGTTGAGTATCGGGGTTTTTAAACTTTTCGAGTAGTTCTTTATCTTGCCAATCGTTCTTACCCAAGGCAGAATTGGTGGACGAACTATCAATAAAATTCTCTTTCATATCAATACGTAAGTTTGTTTCAACAGCGTAGGTGATTTCATCCACTCCGAGAAGAGAGGACAAGAGAACACATCAATGCGATGTTAGGCTTTAGGTTTTCGTGCAATCACTCGTTTGGCAGCATCCACTATGTTCACAGCATCGAGGCCGTATTTAGTCATCAACTGGTCGGGAGTGCCACTTTCGCCAAAACTATCGTTCACCGCTACCATCTCCATTGGAGTTGGCAATTCGCGTGCAAGCAATTGAGCAATACTATCTCCAAGCCCTCCATTCATTTGATGTTCTTCGGCTGTCACCACACATCTAGTTTTTCTAGCCGATGCTATGACAGCTGCATTGTCTAAAGGTTTAATGGTATGAATATTTATTATTTCGGCATTTATACCCATGGCAGCTAATTGTTCGCCTGCTTCTATGGCTTTCCACACTAGATGGCCAGTAGCGAATATAGTTACATCCGTGCCTTCGTTCAGTAGCAAAGCTTTTCCTATTTCGAATGGAGCATTGGCATCAGTAAAATTAGGAACAGCCGGACGGCCAAATCGTAAGTAAACAGGGCCATTATAACTAGCTATGGCAATGGTTGCAGCTTTGGTTTGGTTGTAGTCGCAAGGATTGATAACCACCATACCGGGCAACATTTTCATCAAACCAATGTCTTCTAATATTTGATGTGTAGCCCCATCTTCGCCAAGTGTAAGGCCAGCATGCGATGCACATATCTTCACATTT
The DNA here is from genome assembly GCA_037131555.1 of Bacteroidota bacterium. Taxonomy (GTDB): domain Bacteria; phylum Bacteroidota; class Bacteroidia; order 2-12-FULL-35-15; family 2-12-FULL-35-15; genus 2-12-FULL-35-15. The sequence goes on along the minus strand of JBAXQU010000002.1, from coordinate 58,711 downwards.
TTGCCCGAGTAAGCCACCGATTGTCTTATTTGGTCATACACACGGCCTGTTGAGAAATTGGCGAAAGTCCCTGTAAATGGTATTTTACCACCTATGGTCATACCTGCTGCCATGCCTATCATGTTCGCCTCAGCAATACCTGTTTGGAAAAATCGTTCGGGATGATCTTTTGCAAACGCATCCATTTTAAGCGAACCCGTAAGGTCAGCGCAGAGTGCAACTACATTTGCATTGGTTTTTCCTAGTTCTGTCAAGCCAGCACCAAATCCTGAACGTGTATCTTTCTTTTCTGTGTAGGGAAACTTTTTCATCATTTATAGGTCGAAGTTTTATAAATATTAGCTCGTAAAAGTAGAATTATTATTAAAGTAATTTTCGATATTCTTTTAATTCTTATTCACAACTTCGGTGAATGTTGAATAGAGTAGGCAATAGGGGGAGATTGGCAGGATGATTAACCTAAATATTACAATTCCTTTGCTAAGTATAACGTAAAAAAACAGGTTAATAAAAAAGTGAAATATATTTTGAATTGAATTTATAAAACATGTATATTTGTGAATCAAATTATTGCTTTTTCTAATCAATTGCGTTTAACTAATCAAATTCTCAATGAAAGCAAACGAAGAACTTATTCGACTGAAAGCGGAGGTAAAAGCCCTGAAAAAGGAGCTTTCCACGTATAAAAAAACGAAGACCAAACCAATCAAAACGGTGTTGGTTCCTCCTGAGTTTAAATCGATATTTGATAAAGCCGAAAAAAATGTAGGTAAGTATCACCAATCGTTAGCCATCCATCCCGACAAAGCAAGCATCGAAATATCGGGTCAACGTTATTTATTAGTTCGCGCATCTGCTTTATCCATTGAGTTTCTCGAAGGCATCATGAGTTATTATCGCGACAGAGGCGAAAAAGAAGCCTTGTCGATTGGCAAAAGCATTCTTTTCGATTTGGCACATCTTATAGGTGTGGAAGACGCTAGTAATTTCAGCACCTTGATGGATTTAAACCATCCCGAAGAGTTGTTATCGGCTGGGCCGGTGCATTTTGCTTACACAGGTTGGGCTCAGGTAAAGATATTGGAAGATAGCCACCCATCGCCCAATCAGAATTTTATGTTGCATTATACTCACCCTTTTTCGTTCGAAGCCGATAGTTGGATAGCTGCTGGTAAACAATCGGAACAACCAGTATGTGTCATGAATTCGGGCTATTCGAGTGGTTGGTGCGAACAAAGTTATGGAATAAAACTCACCTCAGTGGAAATTACCTGCCGTGCCAAAGGCGATAAAGAGTGTACCTTCATCATGGCTCCGCCAGATAAAATACAATCGTATCTCAAAAAACAACCCGAAGTGAAGAAGGGCAAGCCAGAAGTGCCTACCTTTTTGAAACAAAAAACAATAAATGAGCAATTGTCGGCATCGCTCCACGAAAAAGAGCTATTGTTGAAAGAGATTCATCACCGAGTAAAAAACAACCTACAAATCATCTCGAGTTTGCTCAACTTGCAACTACATACCATTGACGACCCCAAGATACAAACCAAGTTCAAGGAAAGCATCAATCGAATCTCATCGATGGCAGAGCTGCATAATTTGCTTTATCGTTCGAAAAACTTTGCAAGCATCTCGTTCACACAGTACTTGCCAGCCATTGTGCATTCGTTGAAATTCTCTTACAATCCAAAATTGAAAGTTGACTTGGTGTTCGATATTAAAATGAAAAAAGACGAACTCGACATCGACAAAGCCATTCCTTGCGGCTTGATCCTGAATGAGATTATTTCCAATTCGTTTAAATACGCTTTCAAGGGCAGAAAAAGTGGACGAATAACCGTTTGTTTTTCGGACCAAGTAAAAGATTCGAAACATCAATACCGATTAAGCGTTAGCGACAACGGAATAGGGTATAAGCAACCCAAAGATATTGAAGAATCGAAAACATTGGGCTTACAACTCATCCATTCCTTATCAAAACAGTTAGAAGCTGTGCTCACCATCAACTCTAAGCGAGGTACTCAATATCAAATCGACTTTTCGTAAGAATTACTTAAATAAGTGATTTCCTCACACTGATTGAATTAGAAGTGGTGGTTGCTGGAACTTATACCGCAAACGATTGTTCCGCAATTCTAGTAGTTTTAGCAAAGCACTAGCATCAAGAATAACCTTCGTTTGGACTACTTGACCATCCTTGAGTTTAATTTGTCGTAATAAATGTACGAAACAATTAAAATAGCGAATATTACTAATGGAAAAAACGTTTCTCCATTGATGCCGTCCACCGCTCCATGACTAATGGTTGCGAACAAGAAATCGAATGCAAATCCTGCATAAGCCCATTCTTTTATGCGTCTGGGTATTTTAGGAATAATCAGAGCTAATACTCCTAGCACCTTAAATATAACAAAGGCATTTCCAAAATACGGTGGATAACCTAAATGTTTTATTCCTTCTTTTGCCAATTCTGTCTGCGAGGTAAGTGCTGGCATTACACCTTCGAATAGTGCAATAATAGTAGTTGTTATCCAAAATATGATTCTGTTTTTTTTCATTTTTATTGAGCTTAGATAGTTGATTTATTTCTGAATTATTTATGCATTAAATTGCCTTAAGTGGTGGTCAAAATGTTTCCATTGCGCAATGGCCCATTGCTCGGGTGTTAAATGACCAAAAAATGAATGAGGGCTTGTGGTGCATTTAGCAGCCCCACCTTTGTAAAATTGATGGATGAGTTCCTTTGCTCTTGCTTTTTCTTTCTCAAACTCACGGCTATCAGCAACAATATAGAATTGGTCTGTTGGTGAGTTTTTGCCTAAAGGTTTTTCGCTTAGGTAAGATGGTTTAACGAATGGCCCTATAATTCTTCCAATAAAAAGTCTTTTTGGTGAATTTAAACCCATCGCTGTTTCCAGTGCGGTGTTGAGGTGGGCTAGCATTTGCTCCACATTCATTTTACCCCATTCGTTTTTCGAATTTGAATTTAGTTTGTCAAGTCGGGCATGTATTCCCGACACATCGGTTTCATTGAATAAATTGTTCATTTTTTTTATGTTGGTTAATTGCAAAATAATCTCTCACAAATATACAGATATTCTAATTTTACAAAAAAAATCCCACTCTTTTTCTGAGTAGGATTCCTTTTTTTAGAAACATTTTTACACATTCTATTCTATCTATATTGTCTTTATTTATTATCCAATTTTTAATCAATTGCTCACAGTTGCTCTTGTTCAGCCTCTTTTCTTTTCAGTACTCTTCCTCTTGGTTCATTGCCTTCATGCAACACAATTTCGGAATGCAGAAACTCCGCGGCCTCTGCCGAACCTTTCACTTTCGAAGCACTTCGTTCCACCATTTCCAGTTCGAACTTGGTTAATACACTTTTTCTCAATCCCGCTTCTCTCCAACCTGATAAAGGCCTACAACCTTTTGAGATGAATCGTGCTAACGACAGGGCATCCAACAAGGCTTGATTAGCTCCTTGTCCTTTGAACGGACTCATCGGGTGTGCTGCATCGCCTATCAAGGTTGCGTTTCCGAAATTATTCAACCATTCTGATTTTAATAATTCTCTATCGTACACTGGATAGCCCGAAACTTGAGCTTCTTGAGTAGCCAATAATATTTGAGGAATAGGATGATGCCACTTTGTTCTTTGGCAGGCTTCTTCCTTAAGGGCTTTATTTCCTTTTGTGCTTAATGCCTTCGCTTCGTTTTCGTCCATCGGGAAACTGAGTTGCCACATTACCGAGTCGGAGGCAAAAGGCATCACATAAATTCGCTCGTTTCCATTCGCAGTTTGAAACACGGTGGCAGAATCGAGCAACGAACTATCAACCCCTGCAAGCGCCTCTAGCGGACAAATGCCCAATATCACCATACAACCCAAGTAACGCAAAGGGCTGATTTCATCACCCATCAACAACTTGCGCACCGCACTGCGAATTCCATCTGCTCCTACCACCAAATCGGCTTTGGCGCTTTTCATCTCACCATTCACCAGAAAGGTCAACTCCACTGCTTCGCCTTGCTTAATGTCAATCAACTGATGTCCCCACTGCACAGCATCATGTCCGCCCAATTGCTCGAGCAATGCCAAGCGCAACGACTGCCGAGAAATATGCATATTGGTGCGCCTTGGACTAGTGTTAGTTTCGTTTTGCATCCACTTACGCATTCCCCATTCGCCTATTATTTTTCCTTCGGTGGTATGCACCAGATGTCGTGTCGAAATCAACTTTCCTTTCAAGGCCATTACACCCAATCCTTCAATGGCTTTGCTTGCTTGTTGCAAGGTGAGTCCGTAACCCTGAGAGCGAACCTCGAAACCACTATCGCGCTCGTAAAGAGTAAATGGAATGCTGCGATGCAAACAGGACACCGCCAACGCTACTCCACCAATACCACCACCTATGATGGCCACATGTGGATAGTTTTCAGGATCGGCTGATGGACTGCCTTCGGATGGAACCAAGCCTGTGCCGCTGCAGATAGGGCAGGAGTAGAGGTGACCTTTAGGACGAACAGGAGCCAAGCCTTGGTCATTATTCTTTTCGAATTCATCACAAGCCTGCCGATAGCGCAGTCTTACTTGCTTACGTAGCCTTCGGCTTTTTTTACCTTCACCCTTACATTCCTCACAAATACTCCAACTCACCGATTTGTTTTTTTAATCTTCTTTAATTTGATTGATGATCATGATTAGCTTTGCTAGTGCCTGTTGGGCTTACTCTATTATTATTTTCTTGTTTGTAACATTCTTATTTTCGTCTGTTACTTGAACAAAATAAATTCCAGCTTCAAGGTTTGCAATTTCAATGGTTGTTTGATTTTTATTAACGGATGACTGATAAACAAAGGCACCTAAAAGATTAATGATTTTAATTTCCTGTATTTTCAAAATAGAATTTTTTATGGTCAATGTTGTACTTGCAGGATTTGGGAAGATTGAAAGTGAATTAAATTCTTTATTAGCTTCGTCAATACCTACCGTGATATAATTACAACCTCCTGCAAGATTGCCTGTATTGGTGATTACGATGCTATCTAAATAATAGGTTTTTAAACTTGCCGATGGCACTCTAAAAGCGATTCGATTATTGACTGAATTGGTGGTAATGTTGGTTGTTACCAATTGCCAAGCAGGAACTGAAGGCCAAGTAGAAACTGTTAATGCAGGGATGAAATTGCTTCCCATATTATCACTTACTGTTCCTATTTCAAAATTCTCAGCAAAGAAACTACTTTGACGCAGATATACTTGTGTAGTATGTGTTCCATTGAGTATTGCAGACGAAATATAATAAGTAGGTACATTGGATACAGCTCCTCCACAACAACTATACATTCCTCCTGATACAGTTCCTGATTGAACCACAGAGGTTCCTGTAAAAAAATCGTTGGTTGAAGGATTTGAAGTGCCATTGTAGCCTGTCCAGCAAGCATCTGTGCCCGAACCTCCACTCTCGAATGTTTGAACCAGATTATACGTTTGAGCGTAAGTACTACTTAAATTTAAGGAAACCACTACGATTCCCATTCCAATAATTGATGATAGTTTTTTTTTCATTTTGTTTTTGTTTTAATTGTTTCTAAAAGTTTTATTCGTTGCGTCAAAGTTTGCACGTCCCCAAGCATTGCTGATAACATATCCATAAATGCACTTACAAATTTACTAAAATATTCAATATCGCTTACCCCAAAAAATTAACGCACTTTTGTTTATAGATTAACGCACTTTATTAAATCCCCAAAACACACCTTATATATATGTATGGTTTTACGGATGGCAGGAAAATATCCAAATGGGGTGGTTGTGGTTTAGGTTTTCTTTTTTTCTCAAAAATCGAAGAATCGAATTATTTTCAAAAACCTGATATAAATCATATTCTATTTTGGCTTTTGTTCCGAATTTTGTGTCAACATTACCAATGACATACTTTTGCGTCCGCAATGGTTCTTTGAATGAAAGTATGGATTGGGTGTATACAATTTAACTACTTGTATTTGATAGCTATGTCGGTGTATGCCGATGTGAGAACGAAGAGAGTGAAAGGGGGTTAAGTGGAAATGTCTACCATAATGATGATTATGACTACCATAATCATGATTGTGCCTACCATAATGATGATTGTGCCTACCATAATGATGATTGTGACTACCATAATGATGATTATGCCTACCATAATGATGATTGTGCCTACCATAATGATGATTCTGCCTACCATAATGATGATTATGTCTTCCATAATGATGATTATGACTACCATAATGATGATTGTGACTACCATAATTATGATTGTGCCTACCATAATGATGATTATGACTACCATAATGATGATTGTGGTAGACATCACTAAAAAAGTAACAAATGCAAGTATAAAAGAGATAGTAATTATAAAAAGGAATCTATACATATCTAAACAAATAAAGCTTGAAACCTTTGTATAGTGGGGTTTGTGTCAGGAAATAAGCAACCACATAAAAAAATGATTATCGTAGTAGAAGGACTAAAAGGAAAAAATGCTGCTGATAAGGTGAAATTTGGCGGTAACAATGTTTTGAAAATTACCGGAAACTCTTATTTTACGGATGGTACCACGCAGTTGGCCGCTTTGAAGTCAACAACCGAAGACTTGAAAACAGCCAATGATGGAGGCAAAGCAAGCGCCATAGCTGTGGCCGAAAACGCTTTCGACATTGCTAACAAGGTGATGGTGATGTATATTCAAACCAAAATTATGGGTCTGCCCGATGATTTGGCTAAAGAAATGGTAGACTCTACCGAGTACCAAACCAAAAAGAATGGCAAACCTGTAATTGCCGACATAAGCGCCAAAAAAGGCACCGAAGCGAATACGGTGGTTTTGCGCAAAAAGGTAACCACCGGCAAAAAGAAAGTAGCTTATATATGGCAAAAGGCTACCAATATAGGCGATGCCGCCAACTGGGACTACTGCAAGTTTTCGACCAATGCCAGTGTTACCGTTGATGGGCTTCTATCGAATGTGCGTTATTATTTCCGAGTAGCTGTGGTGATTGGTGATGTAACGAGCGAATACTCGGTGGTAACTTCTTGCTTTGTGGATTAATACAGTAACTAGGCAATGCTTAATAGTGAATAGCGAATAGTGAATAGTAAATAGGCAATGCTTAGTGTACCTTAGAGCCTATTCGCTATTGCCTAACTAAGCGTTTAGTATTTATTATTTTATTGATACTCGTCAATCACTATTTTTTTCTGATTCATCATTACTTTAAATGCATTGGGTTTTTGCATCAATTGGCCTAAGTTGTTGGGTAATACTTGCCATCTTAGTCCATATTTGTCAATACACCATCCGCATTGCGACTCTTTGCCTTCGCTTGTAAAGTAGTTCCAAAACTTATCTATTTCGATTTGGTTTTCGCAATTCAACATCAACGATACAGCATCGTTCAGCGGATGATGCAAAGAAGCGGTGCACATGAATGCATAGCGTTGACCATACAAAGTAATGTAGCACATTTCTGTTTTTCCGCTTGGTGTTTCGCCTAGTGCCATTATTTGGCCTGGTTCGAAAGCCTCTGCAAAGATGGTTTGATAATAGTTGATGATGTTGGTTAGGCTTCCTCCTTCGGCATTGAACCATAAGCTGGGTACTATTTTGTTTTTCATTGGTTTGGTTTTTTAGCGTTATAAATGTATTTCTCTACCGACCTCGTTACAAACGATGTCGAGTGTTTGTTTAAAAAATTCTTTGCACTTATCTTAATGTCATTATTTCAATTTTCATGTAAGGATAATAAGGAAGTGTAGAAAGTTTTTTATTGGCATCTGCTTTGTCATCTGCTTTTATTACTAAATATATTCCGGCTGCATCTTCTTTGATATATTGAGCTAATAGCGTACCGTTTACTTCCCACTCCTTTATCATTTCCTGTTCTTTGGGCAATAATTTCATTCTTGTTTCATTGTCTATTCCATGCAAAAGGATGTCAATCATAAATTTTTTCATTTGATTTTTGGTTTTATTTTTTTCTTCTCTTTTAGGTTTTAGGATTTCCTATTATATTTAAAATAATGTGCAAAGATAACACAAAGCTATCAAATGATTAGCACTATGGAGGCCACTAGCACAAGATATTTTACAAACAAGAGCAAGTAGTTTTTGTTTATTCTTTTATTAGTTTTCCGTTTTTAATCATTCTGTTTTTGTTTCTCAACTCGTAAATATAAATTCCATTAGCAAGTTGTTCGGTGTTCAGCGTGGTCGAACCTGTAACGCTTTGTTGTAATAGTTTTCGTGAAGTGATGTCGTAAACAGTTATTTCTGCTGGTTCGGCATCATTTAGTTGAATGTTTAAGGTGTTCGAAAACGGACAAGGATAAATATTGATTTTCGTTTTACTGCGGTTGTCGTTTATCCCAACAGAGGTAAGCATTCCTTCTTTGGCAACAAAGGCATCAGACGAATTGATGCCAACATTGTTGTTCACCACCGTGTGCGTTCCGAACTGAATGGAATCGCTGTTGTAATAACCTCCAATATACAAATCGTCAATGCCAAAAACAGCCAAACTATTAGCATTGTCATTTCTGTTTCCGCCTATACCCGAAGTCCAAAGCAGATTTCCCAGCTCGTTGTATTTAGCAATAAAAATATCGGCAGTGGAGGAGTCGTTATTCGCCACTGAATTGGCTCCTGTAAAAATGGATGCTCCACCGAATGTTCCAGTAATGTAAACATCGCCAATAACATTGGTAGAAACTGCATAACCAATGTCATTCGAACTTCCGCCAGCTCCTATTGCCCAGTTGGCAGTGCCTGTACTATCATATTTTACCAGAAACACATCGTTGGTAGACGTTGTACTTGCATTATGTAGGGTTTGAGTTCCAAAGCTTATCGAATCGCTATTGTAATACCCCGTTACATAGATGGCATTGTTAGTAGCTGCTGCTATTTGTTGTCCATAATCGTATCCATATCCATAAGCTTCTTTTGCCCAATTGATGGTACCAAGCGTATCGTATTTGGCAACAAACATTTCTTGTTGACCAAGTGTAAAAAGATTGATACCACTGAACGCACCACCACCATGAAAGGTTCCAGTTATGTATATTTTTCCATTCGTATCAGTGGTTATCCCATTACCATAATCATTGCCACTACCACCTGCTTTTAGCGCCCACATAGCCGTTCCATTCGAATTGTACTTTGCCACAAACACATCCGACATTCCTCCACCAGATGTGGTATTGTAAAGTGTAGCACCTACTATCGACAAATCGTTGATAGTGAAAGAGCCAATGATATAGGCATTGTTATTTATATCCAGTGCTATGCTTTGCCCTATTACCGTGCCTGCGCCTGTCGATGGAGGATTGTTGAACTTTGCCCATTGCAAAATCCCATTGCTATCGTACTTTGCAATAAACATGGTGGAAAGATTGGCTCCCGCAAAAACACCTGTGTTGAGCATTATCGAACCAATGGATAGGTATTCTCCCCAAAAAGCCCCAGTTATATACACATTGCCATTGGCATCTACTGTTACCGCATTGGCTTGGTTTTGGTCGTATCCGCCTGCTGTGTTGGCCCATTGTACGTTTCCATTTGCATCGTACTTTACCACGAAGAGTTGCTGAAGGCTTGCTGAATTAACATTGGTTAACGTGTAAGCACCAAAGCTAACCGATGTTCCAAAAAAATAACCCACAGCATATACATTGCCAGACGGGTCGGTGGCAACGCTTGTCACCACATCATCACTATAATCGGATGTGCTAGTTTGCGCCCATTGCCAAGTGGCTTGTGCTGATGAATGATATACAAATAGTGCAATAAAAGTAATAAGTAAAATGGTTTTCTTCATGGTGTTTTCAAATGACAAGGTTGCACAACTTGCCAACCTTATTAATGGTGCAAATATACAATTCTTGCTGGCAGTATTATGTTTTTTGAAGCGAACAAAATTGATGTGATTTTCGAAAAAATGGTTTTTAAGAAAACTCTTACGTTATAGATTAGTTTAATTGTTGCTAAAAACAGAACAAGTTATTATAAATTAAAATGAATTATTGTGTATTTTAATCAATAACAATAAATGATATCGAAAGCGAAAAAAAACTACCTTTGAAAAAAAATTGAAATCTAAAACATTTTAAACTTTATCAACTATGGCAGAAGAACAATCATCACGAAAAAAATTTTTAAAATTACTTGGGTTAGCCGCAGGAGCAACATTAGTAAGCAAAACAGGTTTGGCAAAAGGTTTCGACCAAACTGAAATTAAAAAACTAACACCACCTCAACAAGAATTCATGAACGAATATGGAAAATGGATGGATGATTTTACGCAAGTGGTGCGCGAACAAAAAGAAAAACCAGACGATTTGGACAATCACAGTAAAATGATTGTGTTGACGCATGAAGCCGAAAAATTTCAACCAAAATTGGATGAATACATGCAAGACGAAACGTTTGCATATATTTATCGGGTGTCTATTCAACGCATGACAAACGAAATTTAAAAACAACACCTCTTAACACAATTAATTAATGAAAAAATGGATTACCTTGGTTGCCGTAGTAGTGTCAACCATGCCTTCAGTTACTAGTCAAACCCTTCAAGAACGATTAGATGCAGCAGCAAAGGATGCAACCAATGCTTTAAACAATTCGGGATTGCAATCAAATCAAAATCTTCAACAACAATTGGATGATGCTGTGAAAGCAGCTCGCGAAAAATTGAATCTTGGTAATGCTCCAGCAGGACTAAGCAACGATGAAGTGATAAATGGGCTGAAAGAAGCGCTTAAGGTGGGCACTAATAATTCTACTGCGTTCGCATCAAAGCTTGATGGATACTTCAAAAATCCTTTGATATTTATTCCTTTTCCGCCAGAGGCCCAAAAAGTAAAAGATCAGATGGATGCATTGGGATTAAAGGCACAAACCGATAAATTTGTGATGACATTAAACCGTGCTGCCGAGGAAGCCGCCAAAAATGCCGCTGCTGTATTCATTGCTTCCGTGCAAGGAATGAGTATTGGCGATGGATTTGCAATTCTTAAAGGGGCTGATAATGCAGCTACACAGTATTTGCAAAGCAAAACATCGGCTGAATTAATTTCAAGGTTCACACCCATTGTTCAAGCAGCCATTAACAAAGTGCAAGTAACCAAATATTGGAATCCAATCATCACCAAGTACAATAAAATACCTTTGGTAGAAAAACAAAACCCCGACTTAACGGCTTATGTTACCAACAGAGCTTTGCAAGGTTTGTTCACACTAATAGCAGCCGAAGAATTAAAAATCCGTAAGGACCCTATGGCTCGAGTTACCGACTTGCTTAAAAAAGTTTTCGGTAGCTAAACATTTAATAGAGTAGGAGCGAGGCTTTCCCTAAACTCGCTCCTCTTATTTTTCCCTTCTTCCATCCACTATTACTTTACAATTATAAATATATGAAAAAAATTCTCACCACCGTTGTGGTTATCGTTAGCGGTTTGCATGCGTTTGCTCAAAACAAAACCATCAATTTAGAAGATATTTGGAAAAATGGAACCTTTGCAGCCAAAGGAATTACTGGTGTTCGCTCTATGAAAGATGGACTTCGATTCACAACCCTAAAAAATGATACCCTATTTTGTTTTCAATATGCCAAAGCTACTACTCCAGAAGTAATTGTTTCAAAAAGTAATTTAATGGTGGACGGCAAGCCTATGAATATTGATAGTTATGAATTCAGCGAAGACGAAACCAAACTATTAATTGCCACCGCTACCGAACATATTTACCGTCATTCTACCCGCGAGAATTATTACATCTATAATCTTCAAACAAAACTCTACACACCACTTACATCAGGCGAAAAACAACAGTATGCACACTTTTCGCACGATGGTAATAAAATAGCATTTGTAAGAGCAAACAATTTTTTTGTAAAAGATTTGATAAGTAACAAAGAAATTCAGATAACTTCCGATGGCCTTAAAAATAATATTATCAATGGAGCCACCGATTGGGTTTATGAAGAAGAGTTTGCTTTTTCAGTAGCCTATTCATGGAACAATGATGATACAAAACTTGCCTATTATCGATTTGATGAAAGTAAAGTAAAGGAATTTTCGTTCAACGAATTCAACAATCAATTATATCCTAACGAATATAAATTCAAATATCCAAAAGCAGGCGAAGACAATTCGATTGTTACCATCCATGTTTTCAATTTGGCTAACAATACCGATAAGTTGATGGATATTGGCAAAGAAACCAATATCTACATTCCGCGAATAAAATGGACAAACGATGTGAATGTTCTTTCCATCCTTCGCATGAATCGTCATCAAAGCAATCTCGATTTATTATTCGCAAATGCCACCACTGGCGAAACACATACTGTCTATAACGAAACCTCTTCCACTTATGTGGATATTCATCCGAGCGAGGGTGATTACGTATATTTTACTAGCGATAATAAAAGTTTCATTTTGATGAGTGAGAAAGATGGATTCAATCATATCTACCATTACGATATAACAGGAAAACTCATCAATCAACTTACCAAAGGCAATTGGGAAGTAATGAATTTTAAAGGCATTGATGAGAAAAAGAAATTGATTTATTATTTAGCCTCCGAAACCACCGCCACCGAAAAAGATTTATACTCAATAAAACTTGATGGAACAAAACGTACTAAACTTTCGATGGGCAAAGGTGTCAATAATCCTGAATTTAGCGTGGGTATGAAATATTACATCAATCATTATACAAATGCCAACACCCCCGAATTAGTTACAGTAAATGATGCCGAAGGAAACCCAATTCGTGTATTGGAAGATAATACAGCGTTATCGAAAAAGATGGATGAATATGCATTAAGCAAAAAGGAGTTTTACTCATTTAAAACTTCCGAGAATATTGAACTCAATGCTTGGATGATAAAACCTTTGAATTTTGATGCATCAAAAAAGTATCCTGTGTTCTTGGTGTTCTATGGTGGGCCAGGAAGAAACATGGTGGTAAATACATTTGATGGCAACAACTATTTTTGGTATCAACTTTTAGCAGAGAAAGGGTATATAGTAATGTGTGTTGATAACCGTGGCACACGATACAAAGGAGCTACATTCAAAAATTGCACTTATAAACAACTAGGCAAACTTGAAGTAGCCGACCAAATAGAAGCAGCCAAATATTTTGCAACATTACCTTACGTTGATAAATCAAGAATTGGAACTTTTGGTTGGAGTTATGGCGGATATTTAAGTTCGCTGTGCATTACCAAAGGTGCAGACTATTTCAAAACCGCAATTGCGGTTGCTCCTGTTACCAATTGGCGTTATTACGACAATATTTATACCGAACGTTATATGCAATTGCCTCAAGAAAACGCAAGTGGATATGACGATAATTCGCCAATCAATCATGTTGATAAATTAAAAGGCAAATTTTTGCTTATTCATGGTAGTGGCGATGATAATGTGCATTATCAAAACACCATGGAAATGGTAAATGCATTGGTGAAGGAAAATAAGCAATTCGATTTATTTGTTTACCCCGACAAAAACCATAGTATTTCTGGTGGTAACACACGATTACATTTGTATACCAAAATGACCAATTTTATTCTGGATAATTTATAATCAGAAAAAATTCAAGAAAATTGCCATTTCATTATTTTACCTATATTCGCCAATTCAATTATTAGAATTAACTAAATAAAATATTTATGTCAGATAAAAAATTAAGTCACCCAAAAGGATTATATGTATTGTTTGTAACAGAAATGTGGGAACGATTCAGTTATTATGGAATGCGCGCAATTTTTATGCTTTTCCTTGTAAATGCTTTGGTTTACGACAAAGCAACTGGTTCGCAAATATATGGTAGTTATACCGGTTTGGTTTATCTTACTCCTCTAATTGGTGGATATCTTGCAGATAGGTATTGGGGAAATAGAAAATCAATAATTATTGGAGGTATCCTGATGGCGCTTGGCCAATTTATGATGTTTACCAGTGGTTCGTTTGTTGAAAGTACAACCACTGCTAGGCTCATAATGTTTGTTGCTTTGGCAATGATTATATTCGGTAATGGATTTTTTAAACCGAATATTTCTACAATGGTTGGTCAGCTTTATCCAAAAGGAGACAGCAGAGTGGATGCAGCTTTCACTATTTTTTATATGGGAATAAATCTTGGAGCTTTTTTATCTCCATTAATCTGCGGTGGATTCGGTGAACATTATGACGCTTCGGGTCATAGTATTATAGCTGATTTCAGATGGGGATTCTTCGCTGCTGGATTAGGCATGGTGTTAAGTATGATATTATTTGTTTGGTTGAAAAATCATTATATTGTAACTCCCGAAGGTGAACAAATTGGTGTAAAACCTAATAATGCTAGACAGACAAAAGATATTGACACAGCAGATGAAGTAAAAAGTGAATTCTCTACTTCTCAAATGTTATTATGGGGTGGCATAGCCGTAGGTCTTTTCCTTGTATTTCTATTTGGAGCAAAATTGGATTTAATCGGTTCATTTATTTTTTCACTTGCTATTTCGGTTCCGGGATTTATTTTATCAGATAAATCATTGGAAAAAGCTGAAAGAGAAAGAATTTGGGTTATTTATTTAGTTGCATTTTTTGTAATCTTCTTTTGGTCGGCTTTCGAACAGGCTGGAGCTTCCTTAACTTTTTTCGCGCAAGAACAAACTGACCGCCATATTGGACAAACATTATCTAAAGTTGTTGGGTCAGGAATATTGATTTTAGTTGCTGCTGTTTTAGGCTGGCTATTACTTAAAGTGTTTACCAAAATGAAAGGTGAAGCAAAAGGTGTAAAAGAATTATTCATAGTTTTACTTGGTACTGCTTTAGGACTTTGTATATATGGAATAGTTGTTTTTCCTGCCGAAGGTATCTATGTAACTGAAGTCCCTGCAAGTTATTTTCAGTCAATAAATGCTGTAGCCATTGTAATATGTGCACCTTTTTTTGCAGCTATGTGGGTAATGCTTGGTAACAAAAAACTTGAACCTGCTTCTCCATATAAACAGGCCATTGGTTTGTTTTTGTTGGCAGTAGGTTATCTGGTAATTTCTATTGGCGTAAAAGATTTACAGCCGGGGGTAAAAGTAAGTATGCTTTGGCTGTTCAGCTTATATATCATACATACTTTTGGTGAACTTTGTTTATCTCCTATCGGATTATCAATGGTAAATAAACTGGCTCCAGTAAAATTTGCATCATTATTAATGGGTGTATGGTTTTTATCGAATGCAGCATCCAATAAATTTGCAGGAATGTTAAGTGCACTTTATCCCGAAGCAGGTAAAACCACCAATTTCTTAGGGTATCAAATAGCCAACTTATATGATTTCTTTATGTTATTTGTATTTATGGCTGGTATTGCATCTTTAGTTTTATTTTTCCTTAGTTATAAATTAATCAAAATGATGCACGGGTTAAGATAAGTGTATTAAAAGTATAGAAACAGGTCAAATCTTAATTGATTTGGCCTGTTTTTGTTAATAAAATGGTATTATGAAATAGGTATGATTAAAATCATACTTACGAATTAGTCAATAGTATTTGAATTTTAATTTAAAATACTGTACTATTGCATTGTTATTTTAGATATGTCAAATTCTACTGTTTACTTATCGATTTGTAATGATGAACAATCTCCGTTAAGGGATGAGCTATCATCTGTGTTGCAGAGGGCTGGAATGAAAGTCATTCCTGAGAATATTGCATTTGATGAAAACAATATTTCGAATTTGATGCAAGAATTATTCATTTCAAATTGTGCAGTTCTTATTTTATTTCCTGATTACTTACCATTAATGAGTCCCGATTTGTCCTGGGCAAAGTTTCAGTTTTACGAAGCAAAAAAACAACAACTCTTAAATCCAAATTATAAAATATTTGTTTGGTTGCCATCATCTACATCACATGTTAATGTATCGCCAACACAACTCGATTTTATTAATGAAGTTAGAAACAACATTACAAAAAACATGGTTTTTAGTAATGCTGCGTCTCCTATTCAACTGGTAGATGACATTAGATCGTTAATGGAAGTAAAACAAGAAATTACTTTTGAATTAAACCAAACAGATATTTTTTTGATCTCAAATCAATTGGATGAGAATGAAGCAAATGATATTATTGATATGTTGAGTGATATTGTTCCTGTCGAGCGTTTAAATATTATTCAAGATAGTGATATCGATTATTCTGAACTTTGTAAACAACAAATATCTAAAAGTAAGTTGGCTGTCATCTACTTCAAAGAATCTTCGGATTGGGCACTTCCTTTTGCACAACAAGTATGGAAAAAGATAGGTGGAGCTACTTCACATACTCCTATATTATTAATAGGAGACGAAGACCCTGATTCAAATTCAAATAAAAAATTCAACGCTCCTAAAGTAATTTCAATGATTGTTGCAGGAGAATTAATTCCTTTGGAAATAAAAGTGCAATACGATAAAGTTGTACTCACAGCAGTTTGATAGAAGAATATGATGCAGGAAGATAAAATATGCCCATATCCAGGTCTCCGTCCTTTTAACGAAGAAGAGTCCATTTTTTTTCGTGGAAGGGAAGAACACATCGAAAGAATAATTCGTAGACTTTCCATCAAAAAATTCTTGATGCTTACTGGAGCGTCAGGCGATGGAAAATCGTCTCTTGTGTATGCAGGAGTTATTCCAAATGCAAGAGCTGGGTTTTTTAAAGCTAAATTCAATAATTGGATTGTAGCCGATTTTCGTCCTGAACGTTCTCCTTTACACAATCTTGCACTTGCCCTTTCTGATAAATTAGGATATTCTGACATTCCTTTACTTGAAAAAGAATTAAGTTATGGTTTTTCGTCATTAGTAAATCTTTATAAAAACTCACCTTATCACCTCGATTACGAAAGTGAGAAATGGAAAAATGCTGAAGAGCAGGAACGGAAAATATTAAAAAGAAAAGCTGGAAATCTATTCATCTTAGTTGATCAATTCGAAGAGTTTTTTACAAATTCCGAGAATTATCATAATGGTAAAACCTCGATTACTTCACAGTTAGTGGTTAATCTCTTGCTCGAAACCGCCAGAATAGCGCTGGAGCAAGATTTACCTATCTATATTATTTGCACTATGCGTTCCGATTATATTGGTCAATGTGCTGCTTTTCGTGGTTTGCCCGAATACATTGGATTCTCTCAGTTTTTTGTTCCGCGATTAAAAAGAAAGGAGGTTCATCAAGTAATTGAAGAGCCTGCCACATTAAGTGGAAATACAATCTCCAACCGACTTACTGAAATTCTAATAAATGAATTAGGCGAAGGGTTTGACCAATTACCTGTCCTACAACATGCCTTAAATCAAGTATGGAAACAAGCTGACAAGGGACAGCAAGAAATGGATTTAATTCATCTTGCTAAATTAAGTGGACTACCCAACAGTTACCTGCCTGCTGAAGACAAAAATATATTTGATACTTGGTTCGGTGGTATTCCTGAATTCAAAAAAGAGTTTTTCACTAATCCTTCTTTGGAAAACGTTTTGAACGCACATGCAAATGAACTTTATGAAACAGCCTTTGAGTTCTATAATCAAAAACATTCTCAACACATAACCAAAGAAACCGCTTGTCTTATTATAAGAGCCGTATTTCAATGTTTGACTAAGATTGATGATGCTCGAGCTGTTAGGAATAGAATGACTTTGGAAGAGATCACCAATATCATCAATATACCTGAAATCGATTCGGAGATGGTTGCTGGAGTGCTCGAACTATTTCGTCATCAAGGGAACACCTTTCTGAAACCTTTCATCACTTATGAAGAATATTCACTGAAACTAAAAAAGGACGATATTCTCGACATCACGCATGAGAGTTTAATTCGTAATTGGAGCCTTTTAGATAATTGGGCAAAAGAAGAATATGATAATTATCTAAATTTTCAAGATTTTAATAAACAACTTCAAAGATGGGTAACAAATAATAAAACTAAAGGATATTTATTACCTATAGGACCACTTACTTTTTTCGAAGGTTGGTATAATGCCTGTAAACCTAATAAATATTGGTTAGCAAGGTATGATGAAAGTGAAGATAGTTTTGAAAAGAAATTAAGTAAAGCAGAAGAAACACTCTCCTTAGCTCAAGAATTCCTTAAACGAAGCGCTCGTAAATTATTCTTCACACGAACAGTAATGAAATATGGAGCAAACAAGTTACTCACATATTTAGGGATTATTGTTTTAGTTTTTTCTTGTACCTTTTTTTATTTCGATTATAGGAAAAAACAAAATAACAGCGTGTTGAATGATATTGAACATCGAGGATTGGCAATGCTGAAAAGTAATAAGATAAGTAGTAAAGTAAAAGCCGAATTTCTGATTAGTTACGAACGACTTCATCCTGGAAATTTTGTTGGTACTCTTAATAGCCTTAATTGTGATACCTTGGCATATGACATAGCAAACAAAATGTTTTTATCCAGTCAAAATATTGATGATTTTGACAAAGTAAAAGTTAATCCGATTGTTTACATTTTAATGGATTACATGAATAATACATTGGAGAACATCTATAATGATAAAAAATTGATTCGAAATGATCCATTTTACAGGCGTTTTGTAGACTTTGTCAGATTATGTGCTTTTATTAAATCTCATGAAAAGGATCATTCGAGTATCGATAATTTGATGAAACAGAATGTTAATCGTATTTATAATGATTATTTACTTGGAAAATTAAATCAACCAAATGATAAACTCACATTCGACCCAATCGTTTTTAATGGTGCTATTGAATCAGTTATTAATTATTCAACCGACAAAAAAGACAAGGCTAAAATCATATTATCGAAGATATCTCCATTTGAAAACAAAGAGTCGGAGAAAATATTCGATAAATTGTATTCAAAAGATCGCCTTCTTAAAATCAACTGGAATTTTTCTTTTACTCATAACGGAGGTTATCAGGAATTAGCAATTTTGTATGCAGTAAGTGGAGATGCAGGGAAGGTGATTTCTTGTTATGACTCTATTGTAAAATACAATCCTAATTATAAAACAACTTGGAGAATGAGTTTTAAAGCATTAGCTTTATATATTATTAGTTCGAACTCATTAAGTTCTAAGGATATTAATTCTATTTGTAATAAATACGAAAAATATGCTGGAATAACACACTTGAAATTTGTCGAATCTGTTATAAACTCCTTGGATAGTTATATTTCTAGTTGGGAGTTAAAAAACAATTCAAATTCAGAACCGTATTCGAACTTTATTACCTCTGTCGTGTATAAAGAGTCTTACGACAAAATATTTGATTATTATATTAATGAGGTTAAAACTGAAGTTAAAGACAAGAACGAACTCTCCTTTAACATGGCTATAATAAACAAAAAAAGAGGAATGAATTCTAATCTCAACAAAGAACAAAGAGAATATTATTTTGAGAAGGCTCTATTGAATTACAATTCATTACCGAAGGCGTTTCTTGAAACGGATGCAGTGCTTGGAACAGCAGGTTCGGCTAATTCAAAGAACATTAAGAAGTCTGTATTGTTTTTATATCCCAATGCAATAAATGAAGATCAATTTTGGCAATCATTTTGGCTTGATGAATCACCTGATAAATTAAAGTTCGTTAATTATCTGAACAATAAACATCTTTTGACTCAACTTTATTTCTCAAAGGATGAATGGAAGATGTATGATAATTTTTTAAATCATCTTTTTATCCCTGAAATGGAAAAATGGAATAAAAAAGACTCTATTAGTTATTCATATTTTGATTTAGCTGAAAAATTTCTTCACACTTATCCTCTTGCAAGTGCAACTATAGATTCTAATTATGTCTATCTTAAACAATCGGTAAGGTATTTTGAACTAGGGGATACTAGCAAAGCATTTAAGTATTACAGAATGGCAAATTCCAAAGTTGTTCTTTCAGAGGAATTTCAAAAAGGAGACGATCAGAGGGGTGATAATCATAAAGAAATAATAAAGTTACTTGCTAGGTATTTTGCTGTTAACTCTTCTAATATAATGGATGCATTAAAACTTTCATCTTGTTTCTATGAACCGTATTTTAGAAGAAATACATTAATTAATATTGTGTTGAAACTTCAAGAAAAAGGTCCGATAGAAAATAGTTGTGTCTATTTAGATTCCATTTATAAGTACGTTGACAAAGAACCTAAATATGGGTTAAAACTACTTCAAGCTAATGCAATGGTAGGTAGTCAAGCACTTTATAATCTTACAATGAAAATGATTAAAGATGTTAATGATAAACAGAAACCAAGAGCTTTGATTTTATTTGTTAAAGGAGTAGCATTCAATGGTTACTATTATAAAGCATTGGGTTATATTCCTGATTATGTATCATCTTCAAATGAATTGGAATTATATACCGAAATAATGAAGGCTGAAGTAAAGAAAAGATTGAAAGTAAAACAAAAACTAGAACCAAAATACATCGATCCGTTTAAATATTATGATGATAATAATGACAATAGTTATTGGGGAGGAGATTATGAAAATGGACAAGAAGGCACCATTTTAGTTTATGGAGATGAATAATTAAAGCGGACACAAAATGAAAACCTTATCAAATATACGTTACTTCTTATTCGCTTTTATGGTGCTTGGTTTGTTTGCCAACCTTGCTCAAAACGAATATGGTTTAGCCATTATCTATCATTCCTGCTTTTTTGTTGGTATCACCTTATTGATAGATGCTTTTATTGCTTTCCGAAAAGAGAAGAAATCAAGTAAAGCTATAGCTTTTTACCTTTTTATCGAAAATGTTTTATTGGCTCTCGTTTTTATTGCGTTAGATATGAAAAGTATGGCGCAGCCTGGTGCCAACGCTATTATCGTTTTATGTGGCGGCATTGTTATTTTGATTTATTTTTTCTCTGCATTCCGTAATTTCATTAAAGACTTTAAAAGCGGAAAACTCTTGTCCTTAATCATGTTCACTGTCAATATCACAATTGTTGCAGCAATCGGCTTCGGAATCTTCAAAACCCTCCACTGGCCAGGATCGAACATTCTCTTCGTCATTTCTTTTTTGTTTATTATTCTGCAATTCATCATCATCCTCACTAAAGTTAAATTTCAATATCGCGATGAAAAGATAACCTTAGGAAAACGAATACTAATTTACCCTGGTAAATTGAAAATGGGTTACTATTATTTTACCATCACCGTAATACATTTCGCATTAATCACTTTCGGCATTGTACCTCCGCTCTACAATCTTCGTGTACCTCCGGCTTTGCAAAAAATGATTGACGAAAGCAATCCGAAAGCTGGGAAATACTCAGAAAACTTTTGGAATTTTCTCGACAACAGAAACAATAGTAAATAACAATCAGCCTTATGGTTATTCTTCTGCTCACCATACTCGCTATTTGTTTAATCGGCTGCTTAATTTTTCTTGCCCTCAAACTTAATTCTACCAAGCAACAATCGACTTCCTTAGAAAAAGAACTCTTTACCTATCGTTCCGAAAAATCAGATTTATTGCAATTGGAAGAAGAAAAAAGGCAAATACAGCAAAAAAATAAAAAGCTATTTGCCATGAGCGAAACAGTGTATCGTGAGAAAAAGAAAGTTGACGAACAAATAGAACAACTAAAGCTAGAGGCCGAAAAACTAACTGCCGAAAAGAAGAAAGTGGAGGAAAAAGTAAAAAAACTTTGGAACCAAAGCACGGCCATCCACAAAGAAAAGGAACGAATAAACGAAATGAAATCGGTGATAGAGGCAAAGCACACCGAAATTATCGACAGTGTAAACTATGCCAAACGTATACAGGAAGCCATCCTTCCCGATCTTAACGAAATTTACGCCCATCTTCCAAACTCGTTTGTGCTCTACAAACCAAAGGACATTGTCGCAGGCGATTTCTACTGGTTCTCTCATAAAAACAATTTGAGCATCATCGCTGCGGTAGATTGCACTGGGCATGGTGTTCCGGGTGCTTTCATGAGCATGATTGGCAATACCTTGCTCAACCAAATAGTGGATGAAAAAGGAATAACCGACCCATCGCAAATTCTTAACATCCTGAACGAAGAAGTAAACACCTCTTTGAAACAAACCAAAGAGAACTCAGAAAGTCGCGATGGAATGGACATTGCTATCTGTTGTTTTGATACGCAAAAAATGGAAATGAACTATGCTGGAGCTAATCGCCCTATTTACATTGCCAATTCCACCGAACTAAAAGAAATAAAACCTAACAAATGCGCCATTGGAGGGCTCGATTATGATGTGCCAAAAGTATTTACTACCCATGCCATCAAAATTAACAAAGATGATTTGGTGTATATTTCTACCGATGGTTATGCCGACCAGTTTAGCCCACAGGATAAAAAATTAATGACTCGTAAATTCAAAGAAATACTTTCCTCCATCTATCTTCTGCCCATGGTCGAACAAAAAAATCACCTTGATGCCTTTATAGAAGACTGGAAAGGCAACATGGAGCAAACCGATGACATCCTCGTCATAGGTGTTAAAATTTAGTCCTTATTTGTAAAATATAAACTCAGGTTTGGAGTAAACCTATATACTTTTGGAGCAAACCTATATACTTTTGGAGTAAACATATATACTTTTGAAGCAAACCTATATACCTTTGAAGCAAACCTATATACTTTTGAAGCAAACCTATATACTTTTGGAGTAAACCTATATACTTTTGGAGTAAACCTATATACTATTGGAACAAACCTATATACTTTTGGAGCAAACCTATATACTTTTGGAGTAAACCTATATACTTTTGAAGCAAACCTATATACTTTTGGAATAAACTCAAATGCTTTTGGAGCAAACTCGATTAGTTTTGTCTTTTTGAATAAAGATTATTGCCCAACTCAGAATTCTACAAGGTGAAATTTGAATTCTTAATAACTAAAACCAAATGCTAATGAACAATAGTATCAGAGATAATCTTGGTGGTTTCACTCACCCAGTTTAGCAACTGTGTTTTTTGCTCTTCACTCAATTTCGAACCTGTATGAATCAGCGTATACGAAGTCAGGGGCATTTCGTTTTCCTCTATTTCCTCTTTTAGCTTTTTCATTTTATGCAATTTTCTTTTTAGCTTATAAGCATTGAATTCAGAAAAATTGAATTCCTCCTTTCCTTCGTTCACGTGGTTGCTTATCCACCATCCAAGCGGTTGAATATTGGTATACCAAGGATACACGGTGCTGTTCGAGTGGCAGTCGTAGCATGATTTTTCAAGTATTGTCCTTACTTCAGGCGAAGCCGCAATTTCATTTGGTCCATGCATATCGCCTTCGTTATGTTTCGGGCGGATAAATTGAATTACAACAAGTACAACGGCTAATACAACAATAATTTTTCTTATGATGCTCATGACTAGGTAAAATAAAGTGAATACTATGTTCTGAAAATAATGTTCATTAAAAATAATTCTCGAAGGTAGTTAAAATAAGGATACCATATTCAACCAACACGAAATCCTTTCCTACGCTTAAACAATTTAATCTTGTCCCAACATTTGAATTAACTCCTAATTGTTATATTTGCCGAGTTGATTGAAACTTCGTTAACGCCCTAGATGAACATATTACAAATATGTAGCAAAATGCCCTACCCACCAAAAGATGGAGGAAGCATAGCAATGAATTCAATTACCGAAGGGCTTATAAAATGCGGCAACCAAGTCACAGTGCTTGCCATAAACACGCCTAAATTGTTTATCAGCGATTCGGATATCGATTCAGTCTATCGTAAAGCTACCCATTTCCAATCTGTGTTTATCGATACCAATGTGAAGCCGATTCCAGCTTTGCTCAATTTGTTTACCAACCAATCTTATCATATCGTTCGTTTCGATTCCAAAACATTCGAACAAACTTTGATTAAAATTCTCCAAAAGCAACACTTCGATATTATTCAAATCGAAAGTTTATTGCTTTCCAATTATATACTTGTAATACGTAAGTATTCAGAAGCAAAAATTATATTGCGTTCGCACAATGTCGAATATTCCATTTGGGAACGATTGGCAAAAAAGACTGCCAATCCTTTAAGAGCTTGGTACCTTCGTTTGCTCGCCAAGCGCCTCAAGAAGTACGAAATTGAAATGATGAACCATTACGATGGAATCGCTTGCATCACCAAGCTCGATGCGCTTTCGTATCAGCAATTGGGCTGCCAACCTCCCATCATCACCATTCCTTTTGGTATCAATCTTAGCAACTATAACGTTCAGAAGACATCCACACAAGTAGCCTCTGTTTTTCATTTGGGTGCTATGGATTGGATGCCCAATGCCGATGCCATGAAATGGTTTCTGAATTACGTTTGGCCTCGTGTGGTGGATCAACACTCCGCAGTAAAATTATACCTTGCTGGCCGAAATATGCCAACATGGTTGCTTCAACTTTCGATGCCTAATGTTGAAGTAGTGGGCGAAGTGAGCGATGCTCATCAATTCATCAATTCGAAATCAATCATGGTGGTGCCATTGTCTTCTGGTGGAGGCATGCGTGTAAAAATCATAGAAGGAATGGCGCTTGCCAAAATAATTATTTCCACCACCATTGGTGCCGAAGGCATCGAATATCAATCGATGAGAAATATCATCATTGCTAATACAGCCAAAGAGTTCGTGGAAGCCATTCACACCTGCCTCACCGATTCTACTTTGTCAGATTCAATAGCCAACAACGCAAGACAATTGGCCGAAACAAATTACGACAATCAAAAGATATGCGAACGATTATCCGAATTTTATTCACAATTGCTAAATGCGAAAAAATGAGATTACCTTTGCAAACTAAAATTAAAATCTGCTGATAAATTTTAAAATGAAATTGTTTGTCATTTTATCTCGTGTGCCATATCCCCTCGAAAAAGGGGACAAACTCCGTGCATTCAATCAAATCAAACAACTTTCCAAGAAACATCAAATCGTGCTTTTTGCCCTTAACGATTCGAAGCTAGATGAAAGAGCAATGGCAGAATTGAAAAAATACTGCGTTTCTATCACCATCGTTCGTTTCTCCAAGTTCACCATCTTTTTAAACCTTATTCGAACACTGTTTAGCTCCAAACCATTTCAGGTAGGTTATTTTTATTTCAGCAAAGCTCAACAAAAAGTGGATGAACTCATCAAGAAACATCAGCCCGACCATATCTATTGTCAACTCATTCGCACTTCCGAATATGTAAAAAACTATTCAAACATCCCAAAAACATTAGATTATATGGATGTGTTTTCAAAAGGAATTGAAAGGCGGAAATCCACCAATTCATTCTACATGAAACCATTTTTCGCATTCGAATACAGACGATTGCTAAAGTACGAATCTTATATCTTCGATTTTTTCAACCACAAAACCATTATTTCCGAACAAGACAAAAACCACATTCCTCACGCCAACAAAAACGAAATTACAGTTGTTCCAAACGGTGTCGACTTCGAATATTTTAAACCCATTGCACTCGAAAAAAAATTCGAATTACTTTTTAATGGCAACATGAACTATCCGCCAAACGTAGAGTCTGTTGAGTTTTTGGTTAATAAAATCATGCCACTTGTTTGGGAAAAACTGCCCGAAACAAAATTGTTAATCTCAGGTGCTTCACCAAATAAAAAAGTGCTAGCCTTGCAATCGAGTAGGGTAGTGGTAAGCGGTTGGGTAGACGATATTCGCGATAACTTTGCTCAATCCAAAATACTTGTAGCTCCCATGCAAATTAGTATTGGATTGCAAAACAAACTGCTCGAAGCCATGGCTATGCAAATACCTTGTGTAACTTCAACTCTCGCCAACAATGCCATCGGAGCCTTACACAACAATCAAATCATGGTAGCAGACACACCATCTCAATACGCTGATTATATCATCGAATTACTTACTGATGCTCAAAAAGCAAAACAAATTGCTTTGAACGGGTATCGATTTGCCAATGCCAACTTCAATTGGTCAACCACCACTTCCATCTTGGATAAATTGATAAGCAAAAAGAAGTAACCCATTCATGAAAATCCTCTTACTTGACAATTACGACAGCTTCACGTATAACCTTATTCATTATATCGAAGCCATTTGTGACGAGAAGGTGGCTGTGTTTCGAAATGACGAAATCACACTCGATGAAATAGAACAATACGATAAAATCATGTTATCTCCTGGAGCAGGCTTACCCAAAAATGCCGGCATCATGCCTCAACTCATCAATAGATATGCTTCCAGCAAAAGTATATTAGGTGTTTGCCTCGGCCACCAAGCCATTGCCGAAGCCTTTGGCTGTTCACTACTTAATCTAAACAAAGTTTTTCATGGGGTATCAACGCCCATTAAAATCATTAAGCAAGACAAGTTGTTTCATAAACTTCCCGAAACATTCAAGGTAGGCAGGTATCATTCTTGGGTAGTAGATGCAATTAGTAACGACAGTCCACTAGAAATCACAGCGGTTGATGAGGAAGGGAGTTGTATGGCATTGCGACACAAAACACTTGATATTAGAGGCGTTCAGTTTCATCCAGAAAGCATCTTATCGGAGCATGGCTTCGAATTAATCAGCAATTGGATTCACCTTTAATACCATAAAATTAACATTCCATGAACCTAACCATTCGCAAAGCAAACCTCGATGATGTACCCACCATTGCTTTTCTAGCACATAAAATTTGGAACGAACATTATATATCGATCATCAGTCGAGCACAAATTAATTTCATGCTGGATAAAATGTATTCTGAAGAAAGTCTTACCGAACAGATGAATCAAGGGCATCAATTCTTTCTAGTCAATCAGAAAGATATTGACTTAGGTTATTGTTCTATTAGTAAGAAAGAGGAAGGAAAATATTTCGTGAACAAATTTTATGTCGATGTTTCTTCGCATCGTTCGGGTATCGGTACGCAATTATTCAATTATGTCTTACAACAAATTCCCGATTACAAAACAATTGAACTCGCTGTCAACCGAGAGAATTACAAAGCTATTAACTTTTATTTTAAACTGGGATTCACCATCAAACATACTTTTGATTTAGAAATTGGAGGAGGATTCTATATGAACGATTTCTTGATGGTAAGATGCAAGTAAGCGATCAAACTTTAATTTTAATTGCTCGTCTTTAATCTTTTATTTCTTCGAAGTCCACGTATTCACCTTCATTATCACCAAAGTTTTTTTTCTTTGCTGAGGCATCGCTCACAATTGTTTCATCTTTTCGCGGTGGAGGGTCGCTTCGTTGCGAGGTATTCGAATATTTGTTCTTTACTGAACTAAAAGCATTCAGCACTCTATAAATAATCCAAACTACCAATAGGGTATAAAATACGTCTCTCATTATTTTGCAAATGTAGGGCTTTTATACAAACGTTAACTTATTTCCAGCGATATTTAAAGCTTTCATACTTCCCTTTTATGGCCATGGTTAATTCAAATTGTGAAGCATTCTGCATGTATTCATCACTAAAATTAAGGTATTTGATAAATGCATCGAATTCATCATCCGTCAAATCAATGATGTCGTGTTTCACATAAAGATGAAATAAATCTTTCAGAATGTCTCGTTTCAAATCTTCGTTTTCCCATTCAGCTACTTTTTGTTTCGACCTAGCAAATTTGCTAAATCGTTCGTAAAGTGCAGTAATAGGACTCTCAATCACATTCACACTTTGTGCCGAATAATCATGTTTCACTCCAAGTTTGTTTATATCCTTTTGAATTTCGCTTAAATCGCGAGTTGCAAATACACTTATTTCCTTCAATGTATATTGAAGTTTCTGCATGGGAACTTCAACCGTGTATCGGTTTTTGTATAGCGAATCTTTCATGCAAATTTTCTTTACAATAAACCCTGTGGTTGAAAATAAAATCGTGTCTTGTTGTTTGGCCGAAATAGTGAATTTCCCTTCAGCGTCCGCGAAACTACCATTGTTGGTTCGTTTATTAATGACCATCAATTTTGGTAACGGCAACCTGCTGTCCTCTTTGTCGAAAGCCTTTCCAGTAATGATAACATCATTTTGGGCTGAAGCTTCAGCAAAACTGAAAAAAACTGCAAATAATAATAAAACCCGTTTATTTAAATGATGAATAAAGCTCAATTCCTTGATGATTAGATGCGCAAAGTTAGTCAATGTCTGCTTCTGCTTCTAATTGTTCTTCCCCCAATACCTCGTCAGTTATTTCTTCTGTTATTTTCTTTTTCTTGAAAATGTTTGCTTTCGATTCTTCTCTGCGTAACAGTCTTTCAATATTCTTTTGATGTGTTATCAATACCAAGATAGCAATGAGGAATGAAAAAATAATGAGAGAAGGCACTTTGGTTTTAAAAACAACAATAACAATGATTGGAAAAGCCACAGCAGCTATCATTGACGACAACGAAACATATTTTGAAATTAATAAAACGATTACAAAAATA
The DNA here is from genome assembly GCA_037131555.1 of Bacteroidota bacterium. Classification (GTDB taxonomy): domain Bacteria; phylum Bacteroidota; class Bacteroidia; order 2-12-FULL-35-15; family 2-12-FULL-35-15; genus 2-12-FULL-35-15. The sequence continues at coordinate 30,253 of JBAXQU010000002.1, read as the reverse complement.
AAGATAGAAATTAATGCTGCCATAGGATGCACAGCTAAGATAATGCCCAATAAAGTTGCTATTCCTTTGCCTCCTCTGAATGAAGCGAATATAGGAAAGATATGACCAACCAACGATGCTATTCCCAAAACGAGTTGAAGATTGATGAATTGGTTACTCCCTCTTTGGTAAATGCTGCAATAAGCAATGGAAACTGCAGCAAAACCTTTTAAAATATCAATAATCAAAACAGGGATACCTGCTTTTTTCCCTAGAACTCTAAAAACATTAGTAGAACCTGCATTTCCGCTTCCGTATTCGCGTACATCTATATTATAAAAATACTTCCCAATCCACACTGCCGATGGCAACGAACCAAGCAAGTATGCGAATATTAGAAATAATATATTATTGCTTGTAAGCATTATTCAGTCTTTTGCATTTTACGAACAAATTGTATCTTCTTTGTTGGCGGACAAACATTATAATAGTAGTTAGGTTCTTTTTTATCCTTATCTCCAGTTTTTTCGCGCTTGTCTGCTTTCATTTCCTTGATAGGTGTATTGAATGCCTCATTGGAGGATACCGCTAACATCGTTCCTCTTGTATAATTAAAGTAATACCAATGGGCAGCATCCAATTCAATATAAACAGTAAGGATGTCTCCACCACGTTTCTTTTCCAACTCAATTCGTCCATCCACAAATTTATTGATTTGCACCTTATTCATATTTCCAATTCCTATCTTACCAATTGACGTATACGAACGTGTTTCTTTGTTCCATTTCATCTTGATATCGTTTATCACCATTGTTTTTCGCAATTCTTCTGGAACCTTTTTCAATGATCCACTCAAATTCCATTGGGTGATGAGCTTATCAGCCGTTTCTTTACCAAGCATTTCTCGCATTCCTTTCTCGAACACGGGGCGACCGAAGTCCGTGCCTTTTAAGTCAGGAAAACCATTAATATCATCAGCCATCTTGTCCAATGAATTATCATTGAAGAAAAAGTCCAGCGATAAAATCATATCAAATGCCGTAGTATCTGGTATCAAAACATGGGTTGCACTTCCATAAGTTTCCATTTTTACTTGCCCAAAATCACCACCCAGATTTATTTTACCTTCACCGTAAACTGTACAATTGCTGGTGTTAAGGCTTAGATAATTTCCCGTTAACGAACGCTCCACCAACTTTTCCTTATTCGATATTCGATACTCGCGCGACAGTTTATCAAAGTATAAGAATCCTTCGGCTGGTAATACAAACACATCATTGGTCGACCGCCTTGGCGACATAAATGCCGAATAGAAATGCGTAGAGTCAGTGGTCACCATCATCGAAGCTGCAATAGGTCGTCCTGCCGCGCTCTTCGGTTCGGCAGGTACTGGAATATAAATGCTGTTCGGATTAATTTCCGACTCAAACTTTATCCACGTTTTAGGTATTGCTGTACAATCGTAAGTTAGGCGAGTAGCCCCATCAAATACCAAGAATTGCTTCGATGCTTGAAGTTTTACCTTTCCTTTGAATTCAAAGTTCGGACTCAATGTAAATTTCGAAGTATCGTTTATTTCTGTTTCCGCAAATGTTTGATAAATAGTATCCACATTTATGTTTTTAAAGAAGAATGTATTCTTTGCTTTCAACTCATCAATGTAGTCGTAATAGCCCGAACCAACATAGTTCCTTCGTGCATTTACATTCACCACACAGTTGTACAACGAATGGTATTTAGTTACCGAGTTGGCAATAATCTTCGAATTATTCAACGTACGCATCACCGCATCCTTGTCGATAATTACATTTCCACTATCCGGGTAGATACGCGCATCCGCCACAGGTATGTATTTCACATCAAGTGCTGTAATCCTATATTTACGCAAATCATATTTAGCTCGTGGCGACTGAAAGCGCAACGAATCTTGTTTAGGATGCACCGATATAAACTCTGGTCCTTCTAAGTCCAAATCAGCACCTGCATTCTGGTTTACTTTAGCTTTGTCAGCACCCAATTCAATCACACTTGCATCCATATACCATTTGAACTTATCCATAAAGCAGATGTACTGATTCACTGGAAACTTCACAATTGAACCTTTTCCATTCGACTTGAATTCTCCCAATCGTTTATCAAAATCTACATGCGAATTCACATTATTAGTGGAGAAGGCAAGTGCTGAAAATTCAACCGATTTTAAACTAAAGTTAGCCGTGTCCGAATCGAATGAATTAAACTTAAACTTAATCCATTTTGCATCAAGTTTAGCATTTACAAAATCCGATGTTCCTGTACCATAGAGTTGAGTAGGAGTCAGGGATAACCTTCCTGCAAACTCCGCTTGTCCATTGTATTGTTTAAACTTCTTTTCTTTATTATTGTAAGCATACATTACATCTCTCATTGGCATCCAGTGTATTTTTGCATCCTCAGCATGCACCTGCGGAAATTCAGGTTTGGCCTTCTGCTCCTTCACATCATAGGTTTGAGTAATGGCATTCGTGGAGTCGGGATAAAAGATAAAGTCATTCGATTTCGAAGTGGAAGTAATATAATCAAGTGTTCCATCGCCTCGCAAACCTTGATTACTGAGCTTGACAGAGCTGTTATAAGTTCCTTTTCCACCATACATTGCATAGCCTCCAGGAGGTGTCTGTGTCACAAATCCTAACGAATAATCCTGTTGTAGTGTCAACGTTTCTTTAAAGTTAGGGAATATACCTGCCGTTACCATCGTGCCTTGAAACCTCAATCCTTCGTTCGAGAAATTGTCCAAACTATCAATTTGGAAGGGCTCTAAGTGGAAATAAAACTTGTCCTTCGGATATTTTCCTCCCTGCACTTGCTTTTTATTGTAATAGGCATAAGAGTCTTTGAAACTATTAAAGATAGGGTATTGAGCAAAAGGTTTTCGTCCCGACTTGTTAGCAGGGTGGTCAATTTCCAAGTTACCATTTATGCTTTCAATCACCGTTTTTACTTTTAACAACGGATACTCTCCATACGGATCTTTCTCACGCGACTTTACCATCATTCGCAGCGAATCCACGTTTTTCAAATTGATAGTAAACTTATCATAATCGAACGAAAACTCTTTTCCAAAGAAATCGAAACGACCTGCATGCACCACCCCAGCAAACGTAAAATCTCTATTCTTCTTTAGTATAATCCGTTGTTCGGCCGGAAACACCACCACGTTTTGCGAATCACTCATCGATATTTTACCTACTCCGTATATCGTCATATCGTAATTCAAAAGGTTGATGCTTGCATTCTCCGAACCCCGAACCACCGATGGAAACTGAATCACATCAAAATCTATCCGTCCTGCTCTATCGGCTATATAGTCGAAAAGCTTATCGTTCACATGCACTTTATCGGCCTCAGCATCATACGTCAAAAAACCATACACCGACAGTCGCACAAGGTTGGGCCTTAAATCATAATTAGCCACTTTCAAAAACCGAGCATAATCATCTCCCAAGAAATCTCTCGAATCCTTATTCTTTTTTACAAAATCTCTTACCTGTATCAACGGATTCACCAAATCTATTCCCTGCAAATCATCATAGCGGTTGGCCCTGAAATACGAGTTCGACTCAAACAATGCATCTTCCGATGTGTTTCCTACCAACATCCTTAGGTCTATTTTTGGGTCGTCAATCTTCCAACTCAATTCCTCAAAATACATATCTATCTTGTGAAACGAATTGATAAATGGCGATTTCGATATACCCGCATTCGTTCTATTTAGCGACAGCATCCGTGTTTTAGTCATAAACCTGAAATTCAAACTCGGGTGAGTGATGGAATCCTTATCGAAATAAAACTTAATGTTCACCCCATCAGCAAACAACTTTTCCTCGGTTATCTCTATCAATTTAGCACCAATAATCAAGAAGCGTTTCCCTTCTCTATAAAACACCAATCGAGCATCCTCTTCCTTACTACCCGAGCCCAAAAACTTTGCTCCTCGTTGTGTAAATCCACCATCATAATCCACTCCTTTGGCTATATTCGGTATCTGCATTCGTTTGCTATACGACTCAAACCGAGGGTACGAAATATTATTCCCTTTTTCCGACACCACCTTTTCCGTTAGCTGACCTTGCAACGGTTTAGCAAAATAATTTTTGTTGTTAAACATCACCGAGTCGGCCGTTAAACCACTCGTTTTAAGCGTCACCGTATATTTCTTTAGGTCAGCCCACACCATGTTCTCTGCCAATCCCACACGTTTCCAATTCACCGTACCACCATTGCCCACAAACACTCCTTTGTAAGGATAATACACCCCACGCGTATTGTACACCACACCGCTATCGTTCTGATTATTAAAAATACGAAGATTCAAACTATTAAAAATCACTATCGGCACACTATCGTATTCGAATATATACTTGTTGCTATTCGAGGCATACGAGATAACAGCCGATTTGTAAAACGTGTTCGACTCAAACAAATTTTCACTCATCTCTAGGTAATCCGAGTAAAACTTAAGCACCTTTCCGTTCAGTATTTTGTTGATGCAGCTTTGCCAAGTCAAGAAATTATCCTCGCTTTGGTTCGAGTTCGCAAAGTTCATCACCGAGTTCAAATAGCTTTTATATTCAGGCATTATCCTCAGCTTCTTTTTTATCATCAAGTTGCACGTGCTGTAAGTTGCTTTCTTTAGGTTATCCGTATATTTTGGCGATTTCCACAGCAGCGTAAACTTTTCCATATAATCCCGAATATCCCTTTTGTCCATATTCGTGGCCTCAAGGGTCGTTTTTATTTCTTCCAGAAATTTTACAGGGTCTTCCGTATATTGTTTTATAGGGTTCAGCTGTGCATACGAGCCTTCACCCCAACACACCAATACTAAAAATAAAATTCCAAAACCTATTTTCCTCATGCCCATCATTTACCTTCTATTTCTGTCTGCAAATATAATAATATCTCATTCCATTAACGCCTTTTACTCCTTTTGTGAAAAACTTTTGAAACTTACCTCCACTTATCCCATTTTATTTCATTTATTTTGTTCATGGTTTAAAAGGTAGATAAAAAAACAAAATTCTTAACAATCATTTAGTGAAAATTAGCGGGCAACAACATCCATCAAAAAAGAAAACTAAAAACTCGGTGATAAAAAAAACAATAACCATAGTAGCAATAAGTATTTACTTTATAATTATTGCAACTTCATTTATCAGTCCCAAAGGAATGATGTTATTCCCCTATCGATTAAAAGATAAATGGGGGTATTGCCGTATTTATGACAAAAAAATAATCATTCCCTGTACCTATGATGAAGCATTTCCATTTCCTCAATTCCTTGCAATGGATGGATTGGCTAGGATAAAAATAAATAATAAATTTGGTTTTATTAATTTGGATGGTACATTAGTAATACCTGCAATATATGACGATGCAGAAGATTTTGGAATGGATAGCACCTATAGTGTAAGAGTAAAAAAAGAGAATCAAATACTATATATTGACAACACAGGAAAACAAGTTAAAGCACCTGCAAAACAATTCGGTTTTTGCGGCACTGGCCGTGAAATTGGAAGCATCCGTATAGGCAAAATTTTTAAAGCAAAAAACGGTAAATTCGGTTTATTACAATTTATTCAACACAACACAAGCTCCGATACAATCATAAAACCCATTTACGATAGCATTTTAAAACCCGAAAATTCCGAATATTACACTGTTGTCTTAAATAAAAAAAGAGGATATATTGACAGTTATCATAAAATAATTCTTCCCGATGAATATGATGAAATAGCAAAACTCATAAGCTACTATCCTCATATTCCTGACAAAACACCCGTTAAAGACCGTTACGACTATTCAGGATTTACAGTAAAGAAAAAAAAATTAACCGGTTTTAAAGATTGTATAAACAGATTAATTATTCCCCCAAAATATCTTGATATAAAATATTACCACGACACTTTTTGTTTACTCATGGTAAAAACAACCGACAACAAAACAGGATACGTAAATTTAAGAAACGGAACAGAGTTTTTTGAAAATTAAAATAATGAAAAAAATCCTCCTCCTTTTATTTTCCTTCCTTCATTGTTCGCAATTTTTTTGTTTAGCTCAATGCAACCTTGTACCTAACCCGAGTTTTGAAATTGTAACTGATTGTTCAAACGGTGTTAATGGAATATTTTTGAACCATTCTCCACCTTGGGATAGTCCTACCGATGGTAGTCCAGATCTATTTAATTCATGCTCTATATATTCTGGCACAAATATTCCTTCAAATTTTGAAGGATTTCAACATCCACACTCAGGTAGTGGATACGGTGAAATTTCTACTATTTTTCCTGCTTACAATGGGCAAAGAGAGTATGTTCAGGTAGAATTAGACAGTTCTTTAATAATCAATAATACTTATTGCATTAGTTTTTTTGTTAACCTTTCTGATTCTGCAGAATTTGGTACCAATAATATTGGTATCTATTTTTCAACAACTCATACGTATCAAGGAGGTTTTCAATATTTGAATTTTGTACCTCAAATTAATTACTCAAGTATCATAAGTGACACAGCCAACTGGGTAGAAATATCAGGAACGTATACAGCACAAGGTGGAGAACGTTATATCATAATTGGAAATTTTTACCCAGATGCTTTAACTGATATTTTTACAATACCAACCAATTACACGAGAACCTCTCACTTCAGTTATTACTACATAGATGATGTAGATGTACATCGGTGTACATGTAATGTAGGTGTTGATGAATTAAAAAATGATATGTCTTTCCATCTTTCCCCCAACCCATCAGCCGCCCTATTTACAATAAGTTCAGCAGCAAAAATAAACCAAATAAAAATCTCAAATATGTTAGGAGAAGAAATAAAAACAATCAACAACGCTACAACCATTGATTTAACAGAATATACAAACGGAATCTATTTTGCAGAAATCAAAACAGAGAAAGGAATCACAAACAAAAAATTAATAAAACAATAAAAAATCCCACTCTTTCTCAGAGCAGGATTTTTTAGAATTTAGTACTTAGTCCCGAAGCTTCGGGATAGATTTTAGTATTTAGATTTTAGTATTTAGTACTTAATACTTAATACTTAATTACATTGGTTGTTGTAAGTCCAACGGTATCGTTTTATTCGTCACCGCATCCCCATTCACAGCAAAGCTTTCACCACTCACCAACGTTACAGTTATCAAATAAGTAGTCGGCCTCAAACCCTTCAATTCATATTTAAAATCCTTACCACTTTTCACCGTTTTTCCTCGTTTACCAGCTATCGAAGGCTTTGCTTTAATCTTAGCATCCGCCTCACCAATGCCCAATTTATTCAACACCTTACCTACTATCAACGTATGCAACTCATCATTTCTTATCCTTTTAATAATAGTAGAATTTGTATAATCCTTCAATTTCGTTTTATTCTTAATCTTATACAACCGTTTACCATCCCCCCATATCGCTTTAATATCCGTCAAAAAATCATTAATCAAACCAATATTCGCCACCACCAAAGCTGCCCTCTCATTCTCTTTCGCATTCTGCGCAGCATTATCATCAAATATACTCTGCTTCACATCAGCCAGCAAAGTCTCATCACCTGCCGGATAACCTGCCGTATTCAATGCTGCCAAATTATTAGTAACATTTTTCAACAACGTGCTCAACGCAGCATTCAAACCCTCCGCATCTCCCGAAGCCACCTTCTTTCTCACACCACTTATCCCAAAATCCTTCACCCCAACAGTCAATCCCACAGCATCCTCCACATACCCCTCCAACAAGTTCATGGTCGACCTCAACCCCAAAATCGAATTCGTCAATCTCAGCGTTATCACCTTCAATTCACTCGTCAATACCACCGGGTTTACAATTGCGTTCACCGCCACTGCCTTCGCCTGCAAAGCAGTCAAAAAAGCAGGAGTATACTTCGAAGTCTTATACGCCTTGAAATCCGCATAGTCCCTTATGTAGCTATCAATCGTAAATTGTCCAATAGTTGGAATTTCTTCCAATCTAGCCTTAATAATAATTCTTACAGTTGTCATAATTGTATGTATTTAAAGTTTTACGAAAACAAAATTAATTCATATCCTATAATCAAATCAAATTTTTTATATGATTCTCGTCATGTTTTTATCAAGTCGGCCTATCTTAAAATTTTCAAATCCTCGTAAATCTAAATTATAAAATCCCACCCCATCTTCCGTCACCCCTCTCCTCGGAGATGGGCTGGGGGTGAGGTCTTACCACAATCTTCACGTATCTCCCCCTCTATGGTGGAGAGGGGCTGGGGGTGAGGTCACTTTTGATGAGCTAGGGGTGAGGTCTTTTCAATCCCAGTCCCTGCCAAGCCCAAAATAATACAACGGAGACTTACCATAATGCAGCGGAGACTTACAATAATACAGCGGAGACTTACCATGATACAACGGAGACCTACCATGATGCAACGGAGACCTACCATGATGCAACGGAGACTTACCATGATGCAGCGGAAGCTTACCATGATGCATCGGAAGCTTACCATGATGCAGCGGAAGCTTACCATGATGCAACGGAGACTTACCATGATGCAGCGGAAGCTTACCATGATGCAGCGGAGAGTAAAATGATGCTGTTTTTAACGTTTTTAAACCAATTTTTCCCTTTTTCACCACCGCACACGCAAATTTCACCACAGCCATTCTCATAGCCATAATGTTTTTTAACCAAAATCTTAATAGAAAACCCGAAACCTAAACCAGCAACAATTACCTGCTGTACATTTCCTTCAATTTGCTCACCGTATAATCCACCTCTTCCTTCGTATTGTATTTGCTAAACGAAAACCGCACCGAAGGTTGATTCATCTCCACACCCAAAGCCTGCAACACATGCGAGCCCTTATCACTTCCACTCGTACAAGCACTTCCTCCCGAAGCAGCTATACCAGCTATATCCAAACTAAACAAAAACATCTCGGCAGTATCCGTTTTCGGAAACCTCACACTCAGCACCGTATATAAATTATTCTCCAAACACGAACCATTAAATTCCACTCCCGGTATCGCAGCCCGCAATTCGTCCACCATATATTGCTTCAGCCCGCTTATCTTCTCCCTCACCTCATCCATGTCGCGCATCGCTATCTCCAAAGCCTTCGCCAAACCTATAATGCCATACAAATTTTCAGTTCCTCCCCTCATGTTTCGCTCCTGCGAACCTCCGTGTATAAAAGGTCGAATCTTCACATCACCATTAATATAGATAAAACCCACACCCTTCGGCCCATGAAACTTATGAGCAGCACAATTAATAAAATGAACCTTCGTCTTCTGCAAATCCAAAGCATAATGCCCCATCGTTTGCACCGTATCCGAATGAAAAATGGCATCATATTGTGCACAAAGGTCGCTCACTTCCTTCATCGGAAGCAAATTCCCTATCTCATTATTCGCATGCATCAACGATACCAGCGAACGCACATTCCCCTTCAACAATTCTTCCAAATGATTCAAGTCGATATGCCCATTCTTTGTCAAATTCACAAAACTTAGCTTTATCAACCCTTCCTCTTCCAACACCTCCAACGTATGCAACACCGCATGATGCTCAATGCGCGAACTAATAGCATGTTTTATTCCCAAATCATGAACACTACAGCGTATCGCCATATTATTAGCCTCCGTTCCTCCCGAAGTAAAAAACAATTCCGATGGCGAAACGTTCAATAGCTTTGCCACCGATTTGCGCGCCATCTCTATTGCCGACCGAGTCTTCCGCCCATAAGCATGTATCGATGATGGATTACCGAAATGCTCAGTCATGTATGGCAACATGGCATCAAGCACCTCCTTGTCTAATGGAGTAGTAGCAGCGTTGTCTAAATATACGTTCATTTTTTTTGAGATATGCTTTCCGTTCAAAAGCAAGTTTAGTTTATAGTTGAGTTTTGAGTTTAGATATTAGTATGCGTATTCCTTTCTTATGCGTTTATTTGTTGACTTTTGATACACTCTCGGATGTCGGCCATTATTTTTTTAGCAAGATTATCAGCCGTAGTTTCACTTTCGCTTTCCGAGTAAATACGAATAATAGGTTCAGTATTCGATTTGCGCAAATGCACCCATTCCTTCTCGAATTCTATCTTCACACCATCCACCGTATTCACAGGTTGTTTCTTATATTTCTCTTTTATATCATTTAATATAGCATCCACGTTTATTTCCTTCGTCAATTCTATTTTATTTTTCGAGATATGATAATCAGGAAACGAAGAACGCAACATCGAGCAGCTCTTTCCGTACTTCGCCAAATGCGACAAGAACAAAGCAATACCAACCAAAGCATCTCTTCCGTAATGAAGCTCAGGCAATATTATTCCACCATTCCCTTCACCACCTATGATGGCATTAGTTGCTTTCATTAGCGTCACCACATTCACTTCGCCCACAGCCGATGCAGCATAACTGCCACCATGTTTCTCCGTTACATCCCTCAATGCACGAGTTGATGATAAATTCGATACCGTACCACCTTTTTCACCAGCACTCATTTTGCTTAACACATAATCAGCACAAGCCACCAGCGTATATTCCTCACCAAACATTTCTCCATCTTCGCAAACCAATGCCAATCTATCCACATCCGGGTCCACAACTATACCAAGGCTGGCATTTTCTTTCTTCACCGCTTTTGCTATGTCTCTTAAGTTCTCTGGCAATGGTTCAGGGTTATGCGGAAACTCACCAGTAGGGTCGCAATAAAGCTTCACCACTTTCTCCACACCCAATGCCTCGAGCAATTGAGGTATCACGATACCTCCCGTAGAGTTTACACAATCAATCACCACTTTAAATTTAGCCGCACGTATTGCAGCCACATCCACTAACGATAATGCAAGTATCTTATCAATATGTTTTTTGAAATAAGTATCGTTCTTCGTTACTTTCCCTAACGAATTCACATCAGCAAAGCTGTAATCATCGCTATCAGCAATTTTCAACACTTCCTCGCCTTCTTTCTCGTTAATAAATTCACCCTTTGAGTTCAATAGTTTAAGCGCATTCCATTGTTTTGGATTATGACTTGCCGTAAGAATAATTCCTCCATTTGCTTTTTCCTCCGGCACAGCAATCTCCACAGTAGGCGTAGTCGACAAACCAATATCTACCACATCCACACCCATACCTTGCAAGGTACCAATCACAATGTTGTTCATCATTTCCCCCGAAATACGAGCATCCCTGCCAATAACTATTTTTATTTTGCTTTTTGTTCCGCTTTTTGGTGTATCGTTTTTCGATTTAATAAATGTTACAAATGCAGCTGTAAACTTTACCACATCCAGCGGACTCAATCCTTCTCCTGGTTTACCACCTATCGTCCCTCTTATTCCCGAAATTGACTTAATTAATGACATTCTTTATTTTAAAATTGTTATTTAAACGTAGATTAACATTTATAGTGTCTCAAAAAAGGTGATTGCTCACTTCTTTTTCCCTCACTATTAATGTGTTTTTCTTTTTTTGGAATGCAAATATAAATCTTTACCCGCTTATATGGGTCAATTAATTCTCAACAATCATAAAAATCGTCTGTTAAAAACAATTCTGCCAAGCATACTTGTATTTTTACTACTTTCGCTTAATTTTTTAAAAAAAAGACTGTTTCGGAAGTACCCAGTTATTATTAAATAAAACTTTTGAAAGATGAAAATGGACGAATTTGAAGAGAAGGAAAGGAAGAGAGTGTTGGATTTAGTACATCGCTTCGAGGAAATGTTGGTGAAAGGAAACCAATACTATTTCGAAACCGAACACTTAGAAGATATTATTGATTTTTATTTCGAAAAAAACGCACCAAAGAAAGGTTTATTGGTGGTTGATTTCGCGTTGAAACAATATCCGTTTGCCACTGTATTTTTATTGCGCAAAGCGCAACTACTTGCAGCTAACAACCAAAGCCAGAAGGCACTTGAAGTGCTTTCGTATGTCGAAAGTGTGGAACCTCTGAATCCTGAAATGTTCATGACCAAGGGTTCAATTTATAGTTTGATGAGTCTATCGGACCAAGCCATTGAAAATTTCAAAAAAGCAGCCGAATATTCCGATGATGTGGAAGATATTTATCTAACCATCGCTATGGAATACATGAATTCGAACCGTGCAGGCGATGCCATCTATTATTACAAAAAAGTATTGGCCGAACATCCTGATAACGAAATTGCCATTTACGAACTTGCGTTCTGTTTCGACTTGAACGACCAGTTGGAAGAGTGTGTTCGTTATTACACCGCCTTTGTTGAAGAGCAGCCATATTCGGCTAGTGCTTGGTTCAACCTCGGTGTTACCTATAATCGCTTAGAAAAATATGAGGATGCCATCAAAGCGTATGATTATGCCATCCTTATTCATGAAGAGTATTCGTCCGCGTATTTCAACAAAGCCAATTCGTTGGCGGCTCTCAACCGTTTGGATGAAGCCATTGAAGTATATAAAGAAACAATGAAGCATGAAGAGCCCGATGCCCTTACTCATTATTATATGGGCGAGTGTTACGAGAAAAAACACGATTACGAAACGGCTTTGAAGCAATATTTCAAGTCCATTGCCATCGATTCGAAATACCCTGATACACAAGCGGGCATTGCAGTGGTGCTTGATGCCTTGGGTCGTCCGAGCGAAGCTGTGCATTACATCAAAAAGGCCATCGAACTAGAAAAAGAGAACCCTGAATACTGGCATATATTGGGGCAGATTCAGAAAAAGTTGCTGTTTTATGAAGATGCCGAGCTTGCCTTCAAAAAATCAATCGAACTTGATTCTGACGACTCGCAATTGTGGCTTGATTATGCCGATTTGTTGTTCGAACAAGAAAACAAAAACGGTTCTTTAGAGATATTGGCCGAAGGCATAAAAAATCATCCTCAAAATGCAGCATTGCAATACCGCATTTCGGCTTGTTTGATGAGCATTGGCCAGAAACAAGAAGCCTTAAGCTTTTTACATACTGCCCTCAAGCTCGATTACGACAAGCATTCGGAATTGTTTGCATACATTCCACAATTAAAAGAGAACACGAGTATAACCGACTTAATAGAGTCATATAAAAAATAGTATGAATTTTACCTTACCTTATATACCCGAGCGACCCGCCAAGCCTAGAACAAGTGGAATAACAATGATGATGGACAAAGGCCTTAGCATTCGTCAGGTGGAAGATTTTTTATCAGTAAGTAGCGATTTGACAGATGTGGTGAAGCTAGGATTTGGTACTTCGTTCGTGACAAAACAACTGGAACAAAAAATAAAGCTTTACAAAGAAGCCGGAATGAAGATCTATCTTGGCGGTACTTTATTCGAAGCCTTTGTAATACGCAATATGTTTGACGATTATCGAAAATTGATAACCAAATTAAAGCTCGATTGTGCTGAAGTATCCGATGGTTCGATAGACATGAATCATAACAAGAAATGCGAATACATAAATATGCTTGCAAAAGATTTCACGGTGTTTTCGGAAGTGGGTTCGAAGGAAGCAGGTATTATCATTCACCCTGCCAAATGGGTATCGATGATGAATGCTGAGCTCAAAGCGGGTTCGTGGAAGGTGATTGCCGAAGCGCGTGAGAGTGGAAATGTAGGTATTTACCGTTCGAACGGAAACGCGCATACCATACTCATCAATAAAATACTAGCCAAAGTAAAACGCGATGACATTTTGTGGGAAGCTCCTCAAAAAGCTCAACAAGTATGGTTTGTGAAGCTGCTGGGTGCTAATGTAAACCTTGGTAACATATCGTTTGACGATGTTATTCCGCTCGAAACATTGCGTCTTGGACTGCGTGGAGATACCTTTTTTACTTTTTTGCCTACTGAATTGAAACAAAAAACGTTCAAACAAAACTCAAAAGCATAATAAAATCACCCTAAACCTTAAACATGCATCAATTAACTGTACAAAAACTGAAAGAGTGGAAAGACTCCAACACTGATTATCAATTAATCGACATCCGCGAAGAACATGAAGTAGACGACCTCTCGATGGGTGGCGAACACATCCCAATGGGCGAGATTATGGGCAAATTAGATCGGATTTCGAAAACAAAACCAGTGGTTATTCACTGTCGCATTGGTAGCCGTTCCACTGCGGTGTGCAATGCCCTCTATGTGGCGGGTTTCGACAATATATACGACCTCCAAGGTGGCATTTCCGAATGGGTGCGCTCCATCGAACCATCCTTGGCTAAAAAATAAATCCTGCCGAAAAGGTTCGTCAATAGGAATTTCAACAATAATAACAGTATTCATCATCAATAGTTATCATGCTCGATTTATTCAAACATATTTTACATCTCGATTTCGATTGGTTGTTTCAAAACTATGGAACAGCCGTGTATTTTATTCTCTTTTTAGTTATTTTTGTTGAGACAGGATTAGTGGTAATGCCCTTTCTACCGGGCGATTCGCTGCTGTTCACGGCAGGTTTGTTTGCCAATCAAATCAATAAAACATCGGGCGAACCGTATCTCAACCTTACGTATCTCCTTGTTTTGCTAATGATAGCAGCCGTTGTGGGCGACAACCTCAATTATTGGATTGGCCGAAAGATTGGGCTACACGTGCTACACATCAAATGGAAGGGCAAAAGCATTGTGAAACAAGAATACCTCGACAAAACCCATTCGTTTTATGAAAAGTACGGAACCAAAACCATTATCATGGCGCGCTTTGTGCCCATTGTGCGAACCTTTTCGCCTTTTGCAGCCGGCATTGCCGAAATGACCTATCGCAAGTTCGTTTCGTTCGACATCCTTGGCGGAGCCCTATGGATAGGCTCGCTTACCATAGCTGGCTATTTCCTTGGCGAGATTGAATGGATTAGAACTCACATCGAACTAGTGGCACTTGTCATTATATTTGTGTCGGTGCTGCCCATCTTGCTCGAAATTGTAAAAGCAAAGCGCAATAAAGCATAATCCCCTCAAAATACTGTTCTCCGAAAGCCAAATTCTGTTCGTTTGGGTCAATTTTTCTCGTGTAATTTTGAAAAAAATGGACAGAATTTCAGAAAAAATGGACAGAATTTCGAAAAAAATGGACAAAATTCTTGGAAAAATGGACAGAATTTTACAAGAAACGAACAGAATTCTTGAAGAAACGGACAGAATTTTACAGGAAACGAACAGAATTTAATGCGAGAAGAACAGAATTTATTTTCATGTCTAAATCAATGAGATAAGAACGGTTAATTAAATAGATAACTTAATAAAATAAAGAACCATCAGCCACAAAAAAAAGCCGAACACGTTCGGCTTTTCTTTATTTAGCTCCCAATTCGAGCTGCACCTTGTTCATTAGTTCCAAAAAAGTTTCACTCTCTTGAGCCCCCGAAATAGCATACTTTCGGTCGAAAACAAAAAATGGCACCCCCGTAACACCAATCATTCGGGCCACCTCCATATCCTCATTCACCTCCTGCATATATTGTTCCGAGTCGAGCATTGCCCTTACTTTTTCTTTGTCAATGCCAATGTTTTCGCCTATTTGGCATAGGGTATCCACATCAGCCGTGTTTTTTCCATCTGTAAAATAAGCCTTAAAAAGGGCTTCTTCCGCCTCATCTTGCAATTTGAATTGCTTCGCGAGGTGCGAAAACCTATGCGCATCAAACGAATTAGCCACCACCGCCTTATCGAAACGATATTCCAAACCAACCTTTTCGGCAAGTTTAGTAACGCGTTCGTTCATCTGCTTAGCCTGTTCAAGGCTGAAACCCTTACGTTCGGCCAGAAACTCATGAATCGTTTTGCTTGCATCCGTCACTATACTAGGGTCGAGTTGAAAGCTTTTCCACTCAATTTCTACCTCCTCGCGGTGGTCGAACTGCTTGAGAGCGGCCTCAAACTTGCGCTTCCCGATGTAACAAAATGGGCACATCACATCACTCCAAATCTCTACTTTCATTCTTTATTTATCTTCTTTAATTAATTTCAATCCCTTGGTCCATCTCACTATTTGTTTTAGCAAGCCTTCCATTGCTTTGTGCGAAGTTTCGTTTGGCAGAAATTCGCCTTTCTCATTAATCAGTTGAGTGAAAAAAGGAAAGTTAACGCTTTGCGAAATAGGCACCATGCTCAATGTCGAAAGGTCAGCTTTCAAGGCGTTAGCAGCTCTTGTACCAGCCGAAACGCCACCATAACTAACAATACCGGCAGCTTTGTATCCCCACTCGTGAACCAAGTATTCCAGCGCATTGCGCAATGGAGCAGGGTAGTTGTAGTCGTATTCGGCAGTCACAAAAACAAAAGCATCTGCGTCATCAATCTTTGCACTCCATTGTTTGGTATGTTCGAGCTCGTATTTACGCATCATCGGATGGTTGGCTTCGTTCATTAGGGGTAGATTTATCTCACCCAAATCCAATACTTCCACCTCAAAACCCCCAAATTGTTTGGCTTTTTCGGCTACCCAATTAGCTATTAATGGTCCTTTTCTACCCGGACGAACTGTTGACGAAATGATTTTTAATTTATACATATTTAGTTTTTATTTAATAAGGTTCGAAACGAAAAAAACTTCTACCGAAACAAGTTTCAGCAGAAGTTTTTTCGGATAATTAATTATAGTTTTTAACTAGTTTTTTGCAAACTCAGCATTTGCAATGATGATGATTTCATCGCTCAACATAGCAGTTGGCATTGAAGCTCCGATAGCGAAATCGCTACGTTTCAAAGTACCAGAAATTTTGAATCCAGCAATGTTCTTTTTAGTCATTGGATGAACACCCGTTCTTGCAATTGCATCTAATTCTACTGATTTTGTAACACCGTGCATGGTAAGATCACCAGTTATTTTGTAAAGGTTATCTTTTACTTTTTTGAATGATTTACTTTTGAAAGTAAGGGTGCCAAATTTAGCTGCATCAAAAAAGTCAGGGCTTTTTAAGTGTGTATCTCTTTGGTCGTTCTCCGTATTGATAGAGTTCACGTCAGCACTCATTTCAACTATTGCATCCGAGAAATCGTCTTTTGAAGAAGTAACGGTTGCGTCAAATTTTTTGAACCATCCTTCTACTTCCGATACTGCTAAGTGAGTAACGGTGAAACCCAATTTAGCATGTGCTTTGTCTAATGACCATGTTGTGTTTTCTACTGGTTTAAATGCTAATAAAGCTACAGCTGATGCTGCGATAAAAATTAATTTTTTCATTCTTTTAATTCTTTTAATTGTTTTTACTGTTTATTTATTATTTACTGTTTCCATTAACTTTATCTTCTATTAAGGAAGATGCCAAACTATAAAGTGCTATACTTCTTTATAGTGTCATTTCACTAACAAACGAAAAGTTTTTTTGTTTAGCGGTACAAAAGTAACTATATTTGCTAACCAAAAGTAAGTACTTACTTATAGTATAGTACTATACTTTGGTATAGAACCATTAAATTAGTATGACAATGATAAAAAAGAAAGAAGTTAAAACCTATAGCGAATGCACTAAAGCGATACTTCCGGTACGTGATGCTTTAGATATTTTGAGCGGTAAATGGAAACTACCAATTATTATTTCTTTAACATTTGGTAACAAACGTTTCAGCGAAATGAAAAAAGAAATTCCTGGAATTACCGATAGAATGCTCTCGAAAGAACTCCGTGATTTGGAAGTGAACCAATTAGTGAAGCGCACGGTGTACGATTCGGTACCGGTGATAGTAGAATACTCGATGACACATGATGGGAAATCTTTAGAACCCTTAATTGATGAGCTACGCGACTGGGGAATACAGCACCGCAAACGTATTACAGGGAAACATAAATAACATTCAACAGAGGTTTTCGTTCTGTCGTGGAACAAGAAAAGATGTTTAATCGTAAAAATACTAGTTCAATCATAGTGTGAGTTGAATAATTATTCTACATTTGCCACCTAATAACCTAATTTAATATATATGAAAAAACTAATTACACTAGTATCTGTTGTTGCGCTGAGCATAACAATAGCAAAAGCAGATGATTTAAATTTGAATGGATTTAAATTGAAACCAACAGGCGAAACGTCTTTGTTTGGAGTTAAGAAAAAAGGTAGTGATCGCGGTGGCGATGGCATCAAAGGGAAAATCATTATCCATGCTGGTATTGGCTTGAACTTGTTCAAAACTAACTTAGATGTTCGATACAGACTAAGTACTGCATGGGATGGAGCTGGTACTTATCCAACCATCAAACAAAGTCCGATGATTAACCTTGGTCTTGATTATGGTTTAGGTAAAAAATTCTCTTTGGGTGCTGCGTTCGGTTACCAAACTGCAACTGCTACTTTGGATGATGGTTATGGAGATCCATTAATCGACAAATGGACTCGTATTCATTTTGCATTCCGTGGCGATTACCACATTATTGCAACTGATAACGTGTGTTTGTATACTGGATTAAAAGTAGGATACAACATGTACAAAGTTACGACTAATATTGCTGCTCCTTTTGCTGATACTTATATTTCAGAATTGAGCAAACCATCTGCTATCAGTACTCAAGTTCACTTTGGTTTCTCTTACTTCTTCGCAAGTACAGTGGGTATCAACGCTGAGGCTGGAATTGGTTACGGAGGTCCGTACATTATGGCTTTAGGAGTTACAGCTAAGTTCTAAGCATACACTTCAATAAAAAAAGCGGTTTCAGCAATGAAACCGCTTTTTTTTGCGTTATTATTAACCTCTTATTCTTTCTCTTTATACACGTAGCAAGAGTTTTTGAGCAAATGCATGGAAATGTCGAACTTCTCATTTTCATCCAATATATTGAAATCGCGGCTCATCAAACCAAATCCTTCATCAAAACCAATAAGTGTAGTGGCCGCAAAATTGATGGTTTCGAGGGCCAATTCGCGCAAGTGAATGCAACCTTCGCTACCGCCTATGCGTTGCGAAACGCTTCGCGTGATGCCTCTTTCTATTTTAAGCCCCACCAGTTGTTTGGCTTTTAGCGCCACCACAGGGCAAGCCGCATGCGGATGACTTGCAAATTCGCTTTTGGCATTGGTTATCATTTTCGAAACAGGGTCGATGTGGATGTTCAATCTAATCAGGTGATAGGGGTCTAAAAAAGTGGCTTCGAGCATCAGGTGCCCGTTTTCCAATTCAAATGCTTCGATACCGATATCGCGTTTCGATACCAATCGTTTCACCGGAATGCGGTCTTGTTTCGAGTATAATTCAGTGTTTTTAGGTTCTTCCATTTGTTTTCGTATTAAATTTTTCGCAAAGATATTAATTTAAAAGCTAGAACTTGTTGTGGTTTCTTAGCAATTTATTTCGATGCCTCGATGATTTGTGTATTAAGGGAGGCTCGGCAGTAATTCGTCTCCGTTCGGCAGTAAGTGACCTCCGTTCGGCAGTAAATGATGTCCGTTCGGTAGTAAGTGACGTCCGTTCGGCAGTAAGTGACGTCCGTTCGGCAGTAAGTGACGTCCGTTCGGCAGTAAGTGATGTCCGTTCGGCAGTAAATGATGTCCGTTCGGCAGTAAATCATCCATACCTCGAAGTAAATCAGCCCTATCAACCTAAATATCAGCAGTTTTGAAGCCTAAAATAAAGAGCCATTTTTTCAAAAATGGGCTATTTTTCAGAAAAATGATACAATATTATGGTATAAAAGGAGGAATTTTTAACGAATCAAGGTGACTCTACCCAAAAACTTATGGTTGTTGCCCGTATCATCGGTAAGGGTTACTTTCCAAACGTAAACATCCATTTGCGAAAGCTGGCCATCGTTAGCGGTGCGGCCATTCCAGCCTTTGTCGGGATTGGTGGTATTGTAAACAATGTTTCCCCATCGGTCGAATATCCACATATTGAAAGTCGACTTGTCCCAACCACTGCCTTTCGGGATAAATACAGCATTATGCTCGTCATCATTAGGGGTGAAAGCGTTAGGCGCATAAAAAGTAAAACTTCCATCGATGATGATTTGGTGCACCACTGTATCCTTGCAACCATTGGCATTGGCAGCAATCAAAGTCACCGGAAAGGTTCCTACGGATGTGTAAATATGGTCGGGGTTGGTTAAGGTTGATATTGCATTATCACCAAAATACCAAAGCCAAGAGGCCGAACCATTGGTCAAATCGGTAAAAAACACATCCGCATTTTCGAGCGAAGTTTCGGTAACATTGCTTGTAAACGAAGCATTAAAAGGAGCAGGGTTAGCAAGGTGAACACAAGCCGTATCGGTGCATCCATTGTTGTCGGTGGCCGTAACACAGTAATTGCCTGCACCCAAATTATTGTTCGTACTACCAATAGTTCCATTGCTCCATAAATAATTGTATGGGCTAGTACCTCCACTAACACCAGCCGTGGCCGTTCCGTTAGTAAATCCATAACAAGAAATAGGAGTAGAAGTGATAGATGCTACAATGTTACCAACGTTTACCACCGTGGTGGTAGCGTAGTAAGTGCAGGTGTGGGCATCGGTTAAGGTTAATGTATAATTGCCAGCCGCTAAGGGCGAAGCATTAGCAGTGGCAATGCTTCCGGGCATCCATAAATAAGTGTAAGGAGAAGTTCCACCCGAAGCCACCACCGAAGCAGCACCGTTATTCAATCCACAATTGCTAGGAGTTGGGGTAACCACACCCGTCAAAGCACTAGCAGGCTGAGTTACCGAAGTGGTTGTACTTGCTGTACATAAATTAAAATCGGTGATGGTAACGAAATACGTGTTAGCGGTTAAACCAACAGCATTAGCAGTAGTTCCACCCGAAGGCAACCAAGTATAAGTATAAGGCGCAGTACCACCAGCACCTATTGCCGATGCCGTGCCATTGTTGCCGCCAAAACAATCGACTGCTGTATTGGTAGCATTTACTGATAAAGCCACCAAAGGTTGAGTTACAGTGGATGTAGCCGTACCCGTACATCCTGTATTATCGTTCACCGTTACGGTATAAGTTCCTGCAATCAAATTATTATAAGTGGCAGCATTCCCGCCACCTGTCCAGGTGTATGTATAAGGACTTGTTCCTCCATTGGGCGTAGCCATTACACTTCCATTGTTTCCACCAAAGCAAGTTACCGGAAGAGACGTGGTGGCAACCGTCATAGCTGCTGATGGCGTAATCACAGCTGTTGCCGTTGCCGAACAACTAGCCACAGCCGATACCGAAACGGTGTAAGTGCCCGGTGCCAAGGATGAGATACTTGCAGTTGATAAAGCACCCGGCATCCAATTATAAGTTACTGTACTTGCGTTGCCAGTAACCGCAGCCGTGGCAGTACCATTGCTCGAACCTGGACATCCTGAACTAGTCACAGCTGTTGTAACACCGAGTATAGACACGGGCAAAGTGACGCTATTAGCAGCATTGCATGGGCCACTCGAAGTAAGTGTTACATTATAAGTTCCTGCCGCAGCATACGTATGCGAAGGGTTCTGAGTGGTGGAAGTTGCGCTGCCATCACCGAAATTCCAAAGATAACCACTAGGGCATAAGCCCGATGTATTCGTGAAATTAACGGTATTACCACCTGCACATGCAAACGTAAAGTTGGCCGAGTTGGCAGGAGCATTGTCAATGAAAATATCATCAATAGCAATGCCATCAAAAGCGTTGCAAGTAGTGCCCGAACCAAAAAGAAAACGAAAACGAACCGAGGCATGACCAGCCAAATTGCTCATGCAATGTTTAGCTGTAACCCAACCACCGCTGCCATTGGTGCCAAGACAAGTATTTCCTCCCGAAGGGAAATTATTACCAATTCTTCCTGACCATCCATTTTTAGGATTCACTCCTGTAAGGTAATTAATCGAAGCATAATTGTACCAATGATCATTCAAGCAATCCACAGGGTCGTTAACAGCGCCCACATTCGACCATGATGTTCCGCCATTGAATGAATATTGAAGCACCATTCCATCGTAGTGGTATTCATCTTCCCAAAATATTTTAAATGAAATCCAAGGATAATTTAAGGTAGTAAAATCGAAGCAAGGACTCATCAACCAAGCCAATTCCGCATCGTTGTAAGATGAGCCTGTTAGCCCACCAACCATCCACGATTTCACTCCACCACCAGCAGTATTGATAGTAGGATGAGCAGGAGTTCCCCATGCCCAATCACTGTTTGTTCCTCCCGTTGTCCATGCTGCTGATGCTTCAAAACCTTGAGAATAGGGAAAAGTAGAGATGACAGTGCCACATTGGGCGTTGGCTTTAACTCCTATGATTAATAGGAAATAAAAAACAAGTATTTTAAAATTGGTTACCAACTTTCAAAAGATAAAATTCAGAAGCGGTTAAGAAGTCTTATCTATAATGGATAATTTCTTTAGGGTGTTCACTTTTATTGTTGCAAAAGTAAGCTAATTGGCGAATTAAATTATTATACCACTGTTACTTTATTGTAAAGTAATCAACAAAGTCGATGAACAAAAAAAATCCTGCAACTAAAACAAGCTACAGGATTTATAAGAGGAAGAAAATTCGATTTATTTCTTTGTTTTTTCGTTACCAGAAAATTCGAATTTCTTTTTTTCAACACCGTTCTTCCTTTGAACCACAGTGCCTTCAATATCATAATTAGTAATGGTGGCATCCCAAGCAGCTTCATCTTTTTCTTTCGAATAATTTCCTTCCACTTTCAACAAACGCGATTCGGTTTCGTCCTCGTTATAGGTAGAGTCGAGATTAACTTTATAAGTAGCACCATCTATTTTCAATTTCTCATCCATCAAATCGCTTTCTACTTTTCCATCTCTAAAAGTAACAACACTTTCAATGGCTTTCCCTCGACCTGTGGGCTTTATCTCATAAAATTTCACTATATATTTTTTCCCTTCTAAGAATTTCGACTTGTCATCTTTCTTTCCTTTCTTTTGTGCAAACGTGATGTTCGCAACAAGTAAACCTAACGCAATGAATAAAGTTTTTAATAAAATTGTTCTTTTCATAAAAATGAATATTTAATAGTTTTTTTTTGTAATGGATAATTATATTTTTAATAACAATGTAAAACTATACCTTTATCTTTGTTAAAAAAAATTTTTGGCGAATTATTTATGAAAAATGTTTTCAACTCCCTTTTATACTACCTAGTCATTATTACCCTTTCTTTGCTTCCTTTTCCTTTATTATATGCTATTTCAACAGGTTTATACGTCATTTTTTATTATATCGCAGGGTATCGTAAAAAAGTGGTACTACAGAATATTCGCAATTCATTTCCCGAAAAATCAGAAGCCGAAATCAATTTGATATGCAAAAGGTTTTACAAACATTTTTGCGATTTAGTGGTGGAGAGCATTAAGGCATTCACTATTTCTCAGCATCAAATCGCTAAACGATTTTATGTAATCAATCCCGATGTGATGGATAAATATTATGCTGAAGGCAAAAGCGTGTTGCTTGCAGGCGGACATTTCAACAACTGGGAAATACTTGCAGTTGGCATCGATCAATGTATTAAACACAAAGCCAGCGGCATTTACACTCCACTTAGTAATAAATATTTTGATGATAAAATGCAATTGACTAGAAAAAGATACGGGCTTCAATTGGTGTCATCAAGGGCAGTGAAACGTTTCTTCGAATCGCACATCAATGAACTTACCGCCACTATTTTCGCCATCGATCAATCACCATCCAACCCGAAGAGCGCTTATTGGATGAGGTTTCTGAACCAAGAAACAGGTGTGCTTTATGGAATAGAGAAATTTGCTAAGGATTATAATTACCCCGTGGTGTATGGCACCATCAATAAAGTGAAGCGAGGGCATTACAACCTTTTCTTAGTGGATGTTTCGCCTAATCCTGCTACTTCGCCTTATGGCGAAATCATTGAGAAAACACAATCATTACTCGAACAAGATATTAGGCAACATCCTGAGTTTTGGTTGTGGACACATAAACGCTGGAAACACAAGCTTCCAGTGGATGTGCAAATGAATAATTTATTAAAGAGGTAAACCCCAAAAAATAAGAAGAATGCAGAACACGATACCTCTTGCCGAGCGCATGCGTCCAACGAGTTTGGAAAATTATATTGGACAGAAACACATTGTAGGCGAAGGCGCTATTCTTAACAACGCTATCAAATCGAACCTTCTTCCTTCCATCATTCTATGGGGGCCTCCAGGAGTTGGCAAAACTACACTTGCCAACATTATTGCACATCAATTGAAACGCCCTTTTTATGCATTAAGTGCCATCAATTCGGGAGTGAAGGATATACGCGAGGTGATTGACAAAGCCAAAGGAAATGGCCTGTTTCAACAAAGCAATCCGATATTGTTTATTGACGAGATTCATCGGTTTAGCAAATCGCAACAAGACTCATTGTTGGGTGCTGTTGAAAAAGGTACTGTTACACTAATAGGTGCAACCACCGAAAACCCTTCGTTCGAGGTGATTTCAGCTTTGCTTTCGCGCTGTCAGGTGTATATTCTCAAACATCTAGAAAAAGATGATTTGCTCGACATGCTCGATTTGGCCATGCGTACCGACATTGTGCTTAAACATAAAAACATCAAGATTGAAGAAAACGAAGCATTATTGAGGCTTTCGGGTGGTGATGGTCGTAAGTTGCTTAATGTTTTCGAATTGGTGGTGAACACCATTGGCAAAGACGAATTGGTCATCACGAATGAATTGGTGACTTCTATTGTTCAGCAAAACATAGCGGTGTACGACAAAGCAGGCGAAAATCATTACGACATCATCTCGGCTTTTATCAAGTCGATAAGAGGTAGCGACCCCAATGCCGCGGTATATTGGTTAGCACGAATGATAGAGGGTGGGGAAGACCCTTCGTTTATTGCCCGAAGACTACTCATACTGGCATCAGAAGATATAGGTAATGCTAATCCAACGGCATTGGTGATTGCCAACAATTGTTTTCAAGCGGTGAATGTGATTGGGTTTCCTGAGTCGAGAATAATATTGGCACAAACAGTGACCTATTTGGCAACTTCAGCCAAAAGCAATGCTGCTTATATGGCGATAGCTAATGCTGCCCAAGCAGTGAAAGATAATGGCGATTTGCCAGTGCCTTTGCATTTGCGAAATGCTCCTACCAAATTGATGAAAGACTTAGGTTATGGCGAAGATTATAAATATGCGCATAGTTTTACTTCCAATTTTATCAATCAAGAATATTTGCCCGAGCAACTAGCAGGAGTAAAGTTTTACGAACCGATGAATAATGCACGAGAAAACGAAATAAGAGCTTATTTGAAAAGGCTCTGGGGTGATAAATACAACTATTAATCTTCGGGTTCGGGATGGTATTGAAATATAAAAACAATGCCAATAACAATACCTCCGATAGTTTGTTCGAATACCTGCCAAAGAATATCAACCAAAGTATGTTTGAATGCGCCCGTTGTATTAAATGAATAACCTGTCAATCGTGTAACAATAAAGAAAAGTAATCCGCTTAAAACACCTACAACAACACCTCTAATGATTGGGCTCTCTCTAAAGTATTCGTGCAACCTTCGTATATCATAAATTTTGACCATCACGAAGGCAACAATAAAGGATATGATGAAGGTTAACATTATTAATTTTGTCTTCGAGCGATTAAGAGTACTAAAATCAGCAAGGATGATACCGTGCCAAACGTACGACAAAACACACATTACAGTCGCACAAAATAAAATTGATAAAATGAACCTTTTTGTAAACATATTATTAAATAATGGTGCGAAATTAATAATTTTATCTGATCATCGTTACTTATATTAAATTTCTTTCGATTAAATCATTGTTCGTCTAACTGAAAATTATTACTACTTTTAACCGTTTTTTTAATGTTCCAAAGGCTTAGCCATGCGAAAAATTTGTTTTCTTATTTTACTTACTTCATGCATTTCTCTGTTTTCGTGCCGAAAGGAGATGGGAAAACCTTCGTGGGATACAGAGGTATTGACTCCGCTGGTGCATGGCACACTCAATATTAATAATATTCTGCCCGATTCTGTTCTTCAGACCAATGCCGATAGTTCCATGAAAATTGTATTCAACAATAACCTGTACAATTTGACCATGGATACCATCTTTAAGATAAACGATACCACACTTACTCAAGGATATGCTTTGCCTATCGCCCAAACCATGGCTACCGGACTTGCTTTTATCAACAATTCGACCACTACTACTTACCAACTACCGGGGGTGGAGCTTAGGAAGGTGATTATAAAATCAGGTAAGGTGCGGTATGCGATTAAAAACAAGGTGAACCATATTATGAACTTTACGTATAGCATCCCGAGTGCTACCTTGGGTGGTACTCCTTTTTCTATCGACATCGATGTGCCATCGGCTGTGAACGGTGTACCGGGTGTGTACGATGAGGTTTTTGATTTATCAGGATATGCGCTCGACCTTACGGGGCCTTTCCACAATCAAATCAATACCATTTATACTTCGCTATTAGCAAAAATAAGCACCGACCCGCCTGCTTCGGTGGTGATTAATCCGCAAGATAGTTTGGTAATCACCAATACTTTTTTCGACATCATTCCTTATTATGCGAAAGGTTATTTTGGTCAAAATACGTTTTATATTGGGCCTTCCGAATCGAACTTTACCATGTTCAACCGCATTGTGGGTGGCACGCTGCAGCTAGAGCATGTCAATTTCAATTTCAATATCGAGAACCCTATTGGCTTGGATGCTCGTATGTATGTAACCAATCTCAACTCGACCAATACTCGCACCAATCATTCGTTGGCGCTGGTGGCTCCTTCGCTTATAGGGGTGCCTATCAACATCAATCGTGCTTCCGAAAGTGGCACCACGGTGTATCCTACTTATTGCAATTTTCCATTGACTACCACCAACTCCAACATTAAACCTTTTATCGAAAACTTGCCCGATAAGTTGGGCTATTCCATTAAAATAATGACCAATCCGCTGGGCAATGTATCAGGCTCCAACGATTTTATTTATTCCGACAAATTGCTGAAAGCATCTATGAACATGGAGATTCCGCTTTCGATGGTGGCGCATGACCTCACGTTGATGGATACCCTGGCCATGAGCATAGCCAGCCCAACAGGTGCGCAAAACTTGCATAGCGGAACGTTGACTTTATTTGCCGACAATGGGTTTCCGTTCGATGCTTCCGTGCAACTATATTTGCTGAATGATAACAATGCGGTAGTCGATTCGATATTTGGATATGCCAACACCATTGTGCAAGCTCCTATCAATGCTAGCTATCGGGTGATTGACAAGAAACTTACTAAAATAGTGTTGCCAATAAGCGAGGCCAAAATGAACGAAATGTATACCATTAAAAAAGTGGCGCTGAAGGTAAAATTCAATACTGCTGCTCAGCCCAACTATGTGAAAATATACAGCGACTATACCATTGATGTAAATTTGGTGGGCGACCTCAACTATACCATTCATCTTAATTAACCCTTGTTTGCGTTTGTGAAAAAACTTTTCATTTATTCCTTTCTTCTTTTATCCTTTTATTCGAAAGCGCAAGTGTCGGTTATATTCAATAGCGAGGTGGCCGACACGGTGCATACCTTTGCGAGTGTTTGGGGAAACGGGAGTTTTGATGCCACTGCCTTGAACTCGAAATTTGTGAGTAAGTTTTATACTGGTTCTTTTATTGACAAAGATACCAAAGATGGGGTGCTCAACCGAACACATAATATCAATAGAGTGGGAGAGGAGGTAAACTACGGACTGTTTGTGGCCTTTCGGCCCGATTCGTTGGCGCATCGCAAAAACATGAGCTATTTCATTGGCCTTAGCGACCGCCAACATTTCGATGCTCGGTATTCGGACGATTTTTACAAAGTAGCTTTTTATGGAAACGCTTCGTATGCTGGCCGTACGGCTTATCTCACCGATTTTAATCTCAATTTTATTCGGTATCAACAATTGCAATTGGGTTTTCTGAAAAAGAATACGGCCAATACACTTCAATGGGGAATGGGTTTTTCGTTCCTCAAAGGCGAACAATATGCTTCCATAACGGCACATAAAGCCGAACTATACACCAGCCAAGATGGGCAATACATCAATTTCGATACGGACATGCAGATAGCACAAACCGACACTGCACACCGCGGAATAGGGGCTTTCAACGGATATGGGGCTAGCTTGGATGTGTTTTTGATGGCTCCGCTAAAAACCAAAATGGGTAATTCCATTATACGTGTGGCGGTGTCGGATGTGGGCATGATTCGTTTCAACAAACAATCGTTGTACTTAAACCAAGATTCGTTGTTTCATTTCACTGGTTTTAAAATCAACAATATTCACGATTTGCAAGATTCTACCTTTCGCACTACCAACAAAGACAGCATAGCCAGCAAAGTGGCTCCGTTTGGCAAAAAAGCATTTAATGTAACCATACCTGCTACTTTGGTGGTATCGTTCGAAACACAATATACCAAACGTTTTCAGCTTACCGAAGTGGTAAAGTTTATATACAATGCCAATTATAGCTTGCTGTTTTATGTAAAAGGCAAGTATCAATTGGGGGCACGCACTAGTATTTCGGCCACGGTGGGGTATGGAGGTTATGGAAAAATAAATGGAGGCATTGGCTTTAATGCTCGCCTTGGCAAAGCTTGGTTGGTGCATGTGGGTAGCGACCATATCGAAGGATTTATAGCTCCTCAATCGGCTGCTGGCATGGGGGTGAATTGCTCGGTGATTAAGTGTTTTTAGGAATTTAATTGTTCAATTGGTCAAAAGATTTACCGCAAAGACAGGAAGGCGCGAAGAAAATTTTGCAATTGAGCAATAGGCAATTTGGCAAAAAAATTACCGCAAAGACAGAAAGACATGATGAAGAGATTTAATACACAATAATAAGCCAAATTCTGCGTTTGTAGTCTAAACCAAATCTCATCACATGAAAACACTCACTCTAATCTTCTCGGTTTTTATTAGCTCGGGGCTCGCAACTTTTGCTCAATCACCCTTAAAGCCCTCACCCAAAAATATGCTTGTTACATTTCCTATAAGCGAAAACAAAGAAATGAAGAGTTCTGCTCAAATTCCTTTATTCGACAGTATTAAAACATGGAATTGGGATACCATCAACAGTGTTTGGGTACCAAATATGCTTACTTATCCTCTTTCTTACGATTCGAACGGAAATCTGTTGAGTCAAACACAACAAACTTGGAATGGTGCATCTTGGGACAATACCTATTATAATGAGTACACCTACAATTCGAATAATAATCAATTGACTTTACTTTTGCAAACTTGGAACGGTACTTCATGGGACACCTACGATTCGATTATTAATACTTTTGACGGTGCTAATAACCATCTTACTCAACTTCAAAGGCACTGGAATGGCACCACTTGGGTGAACGACCAGTTGATAACCCAAACATTTTTTAATAATTCCATCCTCAGTTACGTACTTACAACAGGAGGTTTGGGATATTGGGGAGATGTATTTTCGAAAACCTATACTTACGATAATGTTTCGAATAATTTGATTGGTGTGGATGCCATCACAAATAATATGGGAACTTGGGAGAATGATTGGAAATTAACCGGACATACTTATGACAGCAATTATAATTTGACTTATTATTTATATAAAGTTTGGAGTGGTACTTCATGGGACGATAATGAGTCGTACAGTTTTACTTACGATTCGAATCATCAACTATTAACAAAATTATCGATTACCTATTCTGGTGGTTTATCGAACTCGGGGTTGGTTACCAATACCTATAACGCTAATAATAAACTTGTAAATCAAGTTAATCAATTTTGGACCATGAACAGTTGGCACAATGCATCATCTCAACGATTGGGGTACGATGCAAACAATATAAATGTTTGGAAAGTGAATGAAATGGATTATAACCTTGCGAATTCGCCAAATACAAAGGATAGCACTTATTACTATTATCGTGTCATAAGTGGTATTGCCGAACAAAACACCCCCGAAACCATCACTATTTACCCCAACCCCGCACATGATTGGATAACCATACGGGGCAATGATATTGAATGGCTAATGCTTTATGATGTTTTGGGAAGAACGGTTACTACCGCTACCAACCTCCAAGGGCCTTACCAAATGAATGTAGCTACTCTGCCACGAGGGCTGTATTTTTTATCAGCAAAAACAAAAACCCAAACCATTTATAAAAAGATAGTGTTGAACTGATGTGCTGGGCAATTTGGCAAAAGATTTACCACGAAGACAGAAAGACATGAATCACCCCCTATTGCCTAATCTCTTTTGGCTATTCACTAAAAATGAGATTTCTCACTTCGTTCGAAATGACAAGCCT
>JBAXQU010000001.1:0-127586 GCA_037131555.1 Bacteroidota bacterium | reverse complement strand
CGTTTATATAATACTAGAAAATTTATTTAATAATTAGCGTTATCAACAAATTTGTGTTAATAAATTAAAGGTGCGATTTTGTTTTTGTGTTAATAAATTATCTTACTTCGTGTCATAATAATTTAAAAACAAAAACCATGGCAAAAAAAGTAGCAAAAAAAGCAGCTCCAAAAAAGGCAGCTAAGAAAGCAGCAAAAAAAGCAGCTCCTAAAAAAGCAGCTAAAAAAGCAGCTAAAAAGAAAAAGTAAAAAAGAGGGCTCGAAAGAGCCCTTTTTTTTTGCCGTAATTTTCTTTTTAATTATTCTATTAACACTCCTTCAATTGGAATAGCGCCTATTCCAGGTAAATTACTCAAAACAATTTTTCCATTTTCGAATCGAACACCATCAAAGAAGTCGTTTTTAATTAATAGACAGCCATCAAGATCGGCATAGTCGGCTAAGGGAGATAATTGCGCTGCCGCAGAGATACCGCATGATGTTTCGCTCATACAGCCAATTAATATTTTCAGTTCTAATGTTCTTGCTAGTACTATCATTCTACTGGCTTCAAACATTCCTGAACATTTCATCAGTTTGATATTTATACCATGAAAACAATTTTTAATTTTATCAATATCTGAAAAACGTTGAATACTTTCATCAGCAATAATGGGTAAGGTAGTGTTCTCGTATAGCCAATTAGAATCATCAAATTTCTCTTTGTTTAAAGGTTGTTCGACAAACAATACATTCTGTGTTGAAAGCCAGTTAATCATTTCTAACGCAAAATATTTATCCTTCCAACCTTGATTAACATCCACTGCAATTGGTTTGTTAGTATAATTTCGAATAGTTGTTATTATCTGCTTATCATTTTCACCATTGAGTTTCACTTTTAAAAACTTAAAATCGAATCCTTCTTCAATTTTTTGTTTCAAAATTTCTGGCTCATCAATTCCTAAAGTATATGTTGAATATGGCGTTTTACTTTGATCGCATTTTAATAAATTCCAACATGGCCTATCATTTAATTTGCCTACCAAGTCGTGTAGCGCAATGTCAATTGAAGCTTTTGCTGCTGTATTGCCTTGTGCAATTTTATCAACCTCACTTAAGATAAATTCAATTTCGAATGGATTGTTTAAATTAAATAAAAGTTTGGCTGCCTTAGTTAGGAAAGAAATAACCGATTGATGCGATTCAGATAGATAAGGAGGAAGACTCGCTTCGCCATAACCAATAGTTCCATCATATTCAAGTTGAGTTAATACAATGGGTGTAGAAGTTCGAGTGCCGTGCGCTATTTTGAAAGGTCGCTTAAAATATAAAATATGAGGGGAAAATGTAAGTTTCATTTTATAGGATTTACCAAACCACAAGATTACTTAAAAAACATGGGATAGAAAATTTCTTAAACAAATTCGCAAAAATTATAAGTTATCGATTATATTTGCATACAAATTAAAAGTACTATAAAATGAAAAAAATATTCTTATTGTTTATTGTTCCTGTCTTAGTGTTTTGTAATGGTTGTAACAACTCTAAGAAAGAAGGTACCTCGTCTGCCATTCCTGGAATGAAAGAGGTTCAAATAAAAATTAATGGTAGTGCCCTTTTAGTGATGGTGCCCGCTGATTCAACAAAGGGACGATTGGAAATTGTTGAACAATCGTGGGGAGCAACTGAAATAAAAATGGGTAAAGATTTCCAGATTTCTATTGCCGAAGGAGATGGCGACATTTCTTTAATTAAAAGTGATATTGCCGGTAATGACGTAAACAAATTTAAGAAATTTATTAAAGACGAACCAGCCTTATTATTTTGGGAATCGCAAATTACTGAACCAGAATTCCATTTTTATTCAATTCAAAAGCTAGGAAAGGCGTCTTATATTATTGAGGATATTAAAGGCGAACTTTTCAACGAGAAAGCAACGCAAACAATGATTGATGCAGCTAAAACTTTAAAGGTTGCTGAGGTAGCAAAACCAAACTCCTAAATTTAATTTTAACTTAATTCAAAGCCATTTCTATGAATTAGGAATGGCTTTTTTTGTATTTTTATATTCTTCTATTCAAAAATATTATGCAAACAATAAAAAATTACATCAATGGCGAACTCATTGCGCCTATTGGTAAACAGTACATTGATAATTACAATCCATCCAATGGAAAAGTTTATTCATTAATTCCAGACTCGGATGAAAGAGATGTGGAAATAGCCACAAATGCAGCTCTCAAAGCTTTTACAACTTGGAGCATTACTTCTAAAACCGAACGGTCGAGGATATTAATGCGAATTTCGGAACTGATTTCAGAAAATTTGGAGCGACTAGCAATAGCCGAATCGATGGATAATGGGAAACCTGTGGCTTTGGCAAAACTTGTTGATATACCACGTGCAGCGAGCAACTTTCATTTTTATGCAACAGGTATCCTTCATTATTCTGCTGAAAGCCATTCGATGGAAGACACTGCCATTAATTATACATTGCGCAGCCCTGTTGGTATAGCGGGTTGTATATCACCATGGAATTTACCATTGTATTTATTCACTTGGAAAATAGCACCAGCTTTAGCTTCGGGTAATTGTGTAGTAGCAAAACCTTCGGAAATAACTCCAATGACTGCTTATTTACTTTCGGAATTGTGCATAGAGGCAGGCCTTCCAAAAGGGGTACTAAATATAGTGCATGGTTATGGACACAAGGTTGGTGCAGCCATATCTTCTCACCCTAGCATACCTCTTATTTCATTTACAGGAGGAACAAAAACTGGTGCTGAAATAGCTAGAGTAGCGGCTCCAATGTTTAAAAAATTATCGCTAGAACTTGGAGGGAAAAATCCAAATATCATTTTTGCTGATTGTGATTACGAACACATGCTCAAAACTACTTTGAACTCTTCGTTTTCAAACCAAGGGCAGATTTGCCTTTGTGGTTCGCGCATCTTCATCGAACGTTCGATTTACGAAAAGTTCAAAAAAGATTTTATTCCATTAGTAAACAAAATTAAGGTTGGCGACCCTTCTGATAAAGATAGTAGAATGGGAGCAGTAGTATCTAAACCTCATAAGGAGAAAGTGCTTTCATACATAGAACTAGCAAAAGAAGAGGGAGGAAAAGTATTATGTGGGGGAACACAATTGAAGTTGGAAGGCGAATTGGCTGACGGATATTATATAGCACCTACAGTAATAGAAGGCCTAAATTATAATTGCCGAACAAACCAAGAGGAAATATTTGGTCCGGTGGTTACCATTATGCCTTTCGATACAGAGGAGGAAGTGCTGATGTATGCTAATAGCACACAGTATGGATTAGCTTCTATTTTATGGACTGAGAATTTAACTCGTGCACACCGAATAGCAAATAATCTGCACACAGGAATTGTGTGGATTAATTGTTGGTTGCTTCGCGATTTACGCACACCATTTGGTGGAGTAAAAAGTTCGGGAGTAGGACGTGAAGGCGGTTTTGAAGCGTTCGACTTTTTTACAGAACCAAAGAATGTTTGTATAAAGTTGAAGTAATTAATTTTTTCTTTACGCCTATAAATCGTCAATGATATTGGAAGCTCCTTTGTCTTGTTCTACATCATGAATTAATGTATTCTGATTTTCGAGCATTGAATAAATCTCACCCAATGTTGCAGGTTTATTAAAATGATGTTTGATACCGAGACGAGAAGCCAATAAATTGGCATCTAACACGGAGAGCGCTTTAAATTCCTTACGAGCTAAAAGCCTTCCAGGACGAAGCAATGCTTTATCCAGTTTTTTTAAATCGACATTGAATGTACAAATGATTTGTAGGTTGAGCATATCGTTCAGCAATCCATCGGTCATGTTGAGGAGATTAGTAACGCCTTGAATACGCACTCCCTCCTGACGTTTTGCAAGTAATGGTTCTGCATCTTCGATAAGTAATGCACAGCATTTTCCTTGTTGCGAAAAATGGTTGACTTGTTGCGAAATAAAAGTCATAAAGGTAGGTTCAACCAAATAATCAACCATATTGGGTGGCATATAAATCACTATTTTTTTATTAGTGGCCATGGTACGCAGCAGATGCCTGATGTAATAAGTTTTGCCAGTGCCGGGTTCGCCATGAAAAAGTACAAGTCCTTTACTTTGTTCTTTAAAGCGATTCATCAAATCATTATGAAATTTATCGAATCCATAACCGTAATTAATATTCAGGTCTTTTATTACAAAATTATCTTCGGCAGCATGTTGTTTTAAACTATAGCTTGAGCCTGATACCTGAATCATATATATAAAAGGCTTTTCGGGGAAGGTTTTAAATGTGCAGAGTTCGATATAATATTGAAGCGAATCTTCAAATACTTTGTTACGCTTGCCTGAAGCATGGCTTGGCATCAATAAATTTATTGTTCCTTGATTCAATCTCTCGTTATTAAGCTGCCTTTCCATTGATTCAGGAATATCATATTGATCGGATTCCTCTTCATTTATATTGTTTACCACAAGCAGGTATCCTTTATCAGGAAAGCTTAAAGTGTAGGCACTTATTGTATTATATCCGCTTTCATCGGTATCTTTGTCCATGTATATTACCTCTGCATCTTCTTCGCGTATCAAATATTTTAAGAGTAAAAAAACCTCTGTGTCTTCATTTAAAAAAATATTTTCGGATGGAAAATCGTTATTGATACAGATATAATAACGATAGGCATCGAGTTCACCAGTTTTAGTTCCGGTGCCTACCCATTTCAGTTGTTCGGGTGTAAGTGGAGAGTCTTTCCTATTCTTTTTTGCTTCCTCTTCATCTTCTTCCCAGTAATAACCATCGCTTTCTAATTCATAATAATCACGTTTCTTTTTCTCCTCTTTCTCCTCTAGCGCATGCGTTACATTAACAAGCCATAAATTTATATTCCCTTTTGGTTTCTCATTTATTTCTTTTAGGGCTTGTCCTTTATAAGTTATTTCTCGAAAATAAACACCTATAGGAATGGCATTATAGAACTCTATTTTACGAATCCAATTGCCTTGTTGGTCGTATTCGAACTCAAAAGTTTCGTTCGCTTTGCGATCAATGTATGGATGACCATTGTAGGAAATTAGTTTTCCGTTTTCGTCATAAACTGCTTTTGTTTTTTCTGATTTGGTGAGGTTATTATTTTTATCAAACTCTTTAGTTTCGATGCTATGTCCCCATTTATCATTTTTAAAAAACAACGACCGCTCTATATTGCCATCCTCATCATAAATATATTGTTCTGTTTTATGTCCGTTCTCATCATTTACAAATGTTTGTTTGGAGGTTGTTTTATTTTCCTCGTTCACGCTGTAATATTCTATCACTCCGTTATTTTTATCATAAACCCAAAATGTTGTTGATTTTTTCCCATGATAAGTATGCAGGAGTTTGGTTGGTTTACCATTTTCGTTATATGTGAATAGGGATGAAGATTCTAAATTTCCGTCTACATAAGTAGAACTTTCTATGGTAATACCATCATCGTGATATATTTTCTTTTGCCATTCATTATCTGTTTGGTTGTAGTGTTTTTCAATTATTTTCCCTTTTTCATTAAAGAAAAAAGTGAAATTTTTAAAACTGTATTTTCTGTTTTTTAATGTGCATTTCACTACTCCTTTTCGTGTAACATTGGCTTCGTAAAATGATTGTTGAAGCTGAACAACTTCTCCTTTCAATCCTTCTTTTTCCCAACCGTTAGGTGTTGTGTTTTCTTTTGCGGTTTCCTTTTTTTTATTTGATGCTGCCATGATGTGAAATTTTTTCTGCTTCAAAAATAATAAATTTTTCAAAAAAAATCCCGCTGATGGGCGGGACTTTTTTTGGTAAAACTTTTTTTTAGTTTTAACTTAAATAATAGGGCTAGCTATGATGGCCGAATAAGCACTGTCGCCAGCATCGTTGCTGAAACATACAGCTATATAAGCTATTTTGCCTACCTGATCAATGGTGAACGGGATGTCAAAAGTCATCGACCCTGAATCCATTTCGGGTTTCAACTTATCTAGTGAAGGCGCGGGAATGCCTGCATCCTGCACCAGCATGATTACTTTTATGCGTTTGGTTCCTTTTGGTTTTGCTCCGCTGGTTGGGTTGGCAATATCGAACACACGGTATTCGTTGTTCAGATGGTTAGCCGTTTTGAGAAGTAACGTAGGAGTTTCGTTTGGTTTTTTAGAAGCCGAAGGTTTGGCATCTTTATGTATGTCTATAATAAGGTAATCTTTTTCGGTGAGTACAATGGCCGGATTGTTTTTCAGCGTTTGTTTCAACGCATCAGTCAGGGGCCTAAATTCTTTATAGTCGCTGTTGATGGTTGCTGTGTTCAGTTTTCCATACGTTTCGGGGTTCAAATATCCTTTCATATCAGTATCCCATACTCCTTTTTTGGTGTTAAGGTCGGTAACTACCGTTGGGCCAACTTGTAAACGAGTAACATTGGCCGGATCGGTTACATATTCAATCATAAATCGTAAATAAATATCGTAATAAACGATGGTTTTGCTGTAATTTATCATTTTATTTAAGTTTTAGTTAATAATTATTGTTTTGTTTAATATACTAATATCTAATTAATTAATGCCAAATATCGCTTTCCTCACTCTAGGATTGGCTGCTCAAAACCTCCTAAAAAAATAATTCAATTGAATGATCACTCCATTCGTTTAAATAATCACTTCATTTAAACCGAAAAAACTTTTTTCGGTTTCTAAAAAACTTTTTTCGGTTTGAATAATTACTTTATTCATTTCTAAAAAACTTTTTTAGGGTTCTAAAAAACATTTTTTGGTTTCTAAAAAACTTTTTTCGGTTTGATCATTCGCTTTATTCATTTCGAAAAAACTTTTATTCATTTAAATGGTGGTTTTGGCAATTTTTTAAAGAACGCTAAGGAAATCGTGATTGTTTTTTGA
Organism: Bacteroidota bacterium; assembly: GCA_037131555.1. GTDB lineage: Bacteria > Bacteroidota > Bacteroidia > 2-12-FULL-35-15 > 2-12-FULL-35-15 > 2-12-FULL-35-15. Next base: position 120,687 of record JBAXQU010000001.1, on the reverse strand, counting down.
CATTACGATTTCGATAGCAAACGTAAAAACAAGTTTATTTCTCACCAAAAATAAAAAGCCAATCGTGTAGCGAGAGCCGATAACTGTGTAAAAAATTTAATTGAACCACTCATCAAGAAACCTTTTTCGGTTACTTTCCGATACATTCAACCGATTGCCATTGCACATGGTAAGCGCTATGGGGCGGCACTTTGTTACTTTCGAAATATGTTTTCGGCTAACAATATGTCCGCTATGCACCCGCATAAAATCGGCAGGTGGCAGGTGGTTCATCATCCAGTCTAAGGTAGAAAACGACACTTCGGTGGAGTTATCCGTAAGATAAATAATTAAATATCCTTCTTCGGCTTTTATATAAATAATGCTTTCGTACCGAACATGCAGCACTTTAGTACGAGTGGAAAGGTCAATAAAATCGCGTTCGAGCGCAGGGTGAGTGATGAAGTTCACAATTGTTTTGATTACCTCATTCTCCAATTTTTGTTTCACCAAGTTGGTTTTGTCGTCAATGCAGAAACAGATTCTGCCTTCATCAAATCTGATTTCTGCTGGTGTTTCAGCCACTGTTTTCAGTCCGTCTATTAAAACGGATGCAGTATTTTGTTGTTCCATTTTTATTCACTTTTTATTGATTGAGAAAAAAAAGTAAGAAAAGGAGGAGGGGATGCTAACTAAAAAAACGTTCTACAAATTAATGCAGAACACCATTTACGCTATCATGTATTTTACTAACTATTATATGTAAATAATAGATGGTTTCGAACTGCTCACAGTACTTCCGCCACCTTTTCTAATTTTATTCCGCGCGAACCTTTTATTAAAATGGTGAAGCCTTGCAAGTGCTGTTGTTTCAAATAATCAGCAGCTTCCATGCTTGTTAAAAACGAATTGGCTTTTATAAATATGCCAGCATCTACAAAATAAGGGCCTACCAAAATTACATTCAACATATTTTTTTCTTTCAGAAGTTGCACAATGGCAACATGTTCTTTTTCGCTGTCATCGCCCAATTCGAGCATGTCTCCCAGAATAGCCATTTTGTTGGGTTGATTCATTTCCGCGAAATTTTCGATAGCCGCTTTCATGCTCGATGGGTTGGCATTGTAAGCATCCAGTAGCAATAAGTTATCTTTTGTCTGCATCACTTGCGAGCGGTTGTTCGATGGCACATAGTTTTCTAACCCGTTTTTTATTTCCGTTTCACTCACATTAAAATAATTACCAATGCAAGCAGCAGCAACTATGTTTTCGAAATTGTAATTACCGATAAGTTGTGTGTTGATAATAGGTTTTTGTTCGAACGATTCATTATCCGTTTTCGCTTTACATTTCAGTTTCACAAAAGGATTGCTTTCAACATAAACACCTTGAAAGTCGACTTCATTTTCTTTGCCATACATTATTTTATGGATGCCATCTGCCAGACCCATCAGCAACGGATTGTCGGCATTTACAAATAAGCAGCCACCCTTTTGTTTGATGTATTTATACATTTCCGATTTAGCCTTCACCACACCCTCTGCACCACCAAATCCTTCGAGATGCGCCTTGCCAATATTAGTAATCATTCCAAAATCGGGTTCGGCAATGCCGCACAGCATGGCTATTTCGCCTTGATGATTTGCACCCATTTCTACAATAGCCATTTCATGTTCGTTGGTGATGCTCAGCAAGGTTAAAGGCACACCAATATGATTATTTAAATTCCCCTTGGTGGCTTGCACCTTGTATTTTTGGCTCAACACAGCGTTTACCAATTCTTTCGAAGTAGTTTTCCCGTTGGTGCCTGTGATGCTAATAATGGGTATCGATAGTTGTTTGCGGTGATGATTGGCTAATTGTTGCAGCGTAGTTAATACATCATCAACCAGAAAAAAACGTTCATCTTTTTTATATTTTTCTTCATCAATCACTGCCAGCGAACATCCAGCATTCAGTGCTTGTTCGGCAAAATTATTGGCATTAAAGTTACCACCTTTTAAAGCAAAAAAAATGCTATTGGGTTTAATCTCTCTCGTATCGGTGCATACTTGAGGGTGTTTGAGAAAATGAGAATAAAGTTCGTTTATCATAGTATGCATTTACTTCAACTGTTCAGGAATGATACAAACAGGAATCGGAATCATTTTGTGTTGATTCGCTTTGTTCATTCGGGTAAATATATCGAGAACTGTTTTTTGTCTTTCGTTTAATGTCGAGAAATCGTGTGGGTTGGCAATGAATTTCATTGCCCATTCCAACTCGTCATAAGTGGCCCCTATTTGGTCTTCATCACTTCTTCCGTCAGCAAACAAACCATCGGTAGGAGGTGCTTTTTGTATTGAATTCACCACTCCTAATTCTTTAGCTAGTGCATACACTTCCGATTTCATAAGGTCGGCAATAGGGCTTATATCCACACCACCATCTCCGTATTTTGTAAAAAAACCAATCCCGAAATCTTCTACTTTATTACCTGTGCCTGCAACCAATAATTTATAATGACCTGCAAATGCAAACAAGGTAGTCATGCGTAATCGCGAGCGGGTATTAGCTAACGTAAGCCAATCGTGCGTTTCAGTGGGTAATGCCGAGCTAATGGTTTTAAATGTTTCGGTGAGTTCCACTTCGTGCGAACTCACATTGTTGTATTTATTCTTAAGCCAATCAATGTGTTCGTGGCCACGGTCGTATTCGGCCTTGTGTTGATGTATCGGCATGTTTAGGCAAATCACTTGTTTGCCTGTCATGGCACAAAGTGTTGAAGTGAGTGCCGAATCAATACCTCCCGAGATACCAATTACAAATCCATTGGTTCTGCTTTGTTCCGAATAGTGGTTCAGCCAATTGACAATGTGCTGAATGGTTTCTTGTTTTTTCATTGGATGATAAATAAAAATCCCAATTTCATTGCTCATGAAATCGGGATTAAAATTAAGGAATCATTTTATTAAAATAAAACACCGATGGTTAATACCACTGCATTTGATTTTACCGATTGTGGCATTTTTTCTTCGGTATAATCAGTGCCTCCGTTTGTAAATGACGGGCCATTGGTTTGTTTCTCCAATGTTTCTGACGATTTTTTGGTTACCGATGTAAAGCCCAAATTATAATTCAACCCTAACAATAAAGAGGTACTCCCCGAAAGATTCATTTCGCAGCCTGCACCCAGATAAAGCGATGCGGTGTAGAAATTCATTTCCTTAGTGATAACAATTTTCGATTTCGAATCGGAAGCTCCGCCAAGGCCAAGTGTAGTTGGTAATACCGTCACCTTATCATTGGCAGTTGCTTTCCATCTGAACGAATTATTGATGCCCACTTGTCCAAAATAAGTCATCAAACCTATTTGATTAGTTTTTAGTTTCACACAGAATGGAATGGTAACATAGGTAGCTTTGTAAACTCGTTCATTCAACTGATACTTGGTATGCGTTAAGTCGAATGAAGTGCCGGCAGCTACCTCCGAAGGACGCGAATTATAGTTTTCTACTATTTCATCCAAATTGTTGTAATAATAACTTACGGTGTTCGAATTGTTATTGGCAATGCCATCGTTGTGGTATTTTATTTTTCCTCCATCCAAATCTATTTGAACACCGGTGCACAAAGAGGCAACTTTTGCTAATCGAAACTCAACAATTAATCCTCCTCCAATTTTTGGAACAGCACCATTTCCCGTCATTATTTTTCCATCGGGTTTGTACCAATCTATTGATGGAGTAACCTTTAATCCAAAGCGCACATTCTTTGCTTCTCTGCCTTCGTCTTGTGCCAATGCAAGTTGAGTAATAAAAGCCAATGCGCTAATTATTGCTATCTTCTTCATATTTTTTATACTTTTGATTTTTTAAAAATTGATTGATTTAGATTTAGTAAATAAATGCTCAAAACATCTATTTATTGAATGCACAATATTAAGCAAAATTTTTATTCTATGAGAAAACCACTTATATATATATGTATCGGAATTTCGCTATTGGGCTGCAACAACGAAAGTAGTTTGAAGATTGATGTTGCCAATGTGGTGATTCCTGAACTTACGATTGATAGGATGGAGGAAGATGTCTTTAAAATGGACACCGCCCATGCCGATGCTACTGTTGAGCAGTTAGGCAAAAAGTATGGAAAATTTTTCAACTCCTACCTTGTGGGTGTGTTGAACAACGGTGGAATGCCCGACTCGTCAAACGGCAACATGCTAAAACGATTTGTGAGCGACCGCGATATGCGCCAAGCCTATTTAGATTGTAAAAAAGCGTATCCCGATGTTGAATTTCTGAAAAAAGACTTCACCGATTGTTTCAAACATTTCAAACATTATTTCCCAAAACGTTTTATTCCGAAGGTAGTGACCATGATGTCGGGGTTTAATTATTCGGTAGTAACTTTAGACAGCACCATTGGTGTAGGCCTCGATATGTACCTTGGTACTAAGAATGAGTTTTACGATGCACTTGGTTTGCCTCTCTATAAAAAGAGATACATGAACCGTGATGATATTATGCCTGATGCTGTGAGGGGTTGGTTGCTTAATGAGTTTCCGTATGCCATGAACAAACAAGATTTTTTAAGTCAAATCGTATACATGGGTAAAATAATGTATGCCTCCGATGCCTTGTTGCCCGAAACTCCTGATACTTTGAAATCGCAGTTTACCAATCTTCAAATGCAATATTGTGTGCAAAACGAATTCAACGTTTGGAGTTATTTTATTGCTCAAAAATTATTGTACACCACCGACCAAGCCGAGATCATGAAGTTTACCAAAGATGGACCATTCACCACAGCGTTTAGCAAACAAGCTCCTCCGCGCATTGGTTATTGGGTGGGTTATCAAATTGTAAAAAAATACATGAAGACCAACCCATCAGTTACATTGAATCAGTTGATGGATGAACAAGATGCTCAAAACATTTTAGCGAAAGCGAAATATAAACCTGGGAAATAGTTGACCTTTAAGGCCAACAACTTTTTCAATAAAAATAATAAATAACAACAAACACATAAAACAAATGAAAACATCAGAAATAAAATTTACAATTTCGCTTGACGAAAATAACTTACCAGTGAAAATTGATTGGAGCGCAACCGATCCTAAAGAACAAAGCACAAGCAAATCGTTGATGATAGCCCTATGGGATGCTAAAGAAAACAATACCTTGCGCATCGACCTTTGGACAAAAGACATGTTGGTGGACGAAATGAAAGTGTTTTATCATCAATGTATACTTTCGATGGCTGACTCGTTCGAACGCGCAACTGGCGAGACCGCATCTGCTAAAGATATGCGTGCTTTTGCAATGCAGTTTGCCGAAAAGCTCAACCTCATCAAGGCGAATTAGCCTGCAAACACAGGTTATTGGTCTTCTTTTGCACTAAATGTACAATAATAAACCGAACACTACGTTATTGCACGTAGTGATGCATGTCAACGCCTGCTTCCTAAAATAAAGCTAACTTTGTCCTCGCGTTTATTATCATTATGAAAAAACAAATCATCCTTTTGGCAGCAATAGCCCTGCTGTTTACCACTTGTACCAAAGAAGTTTACAATTCAGAAATCTGTTTTCAAGAAACCATATTGCCTATATTTGTGAGCAATTGCAGCCAAAGCGACTGCCACAATAGTCAAGAACGAAAAGCTGGTTACGACCTGTCGAACTACGAAGGCATCATGCGAGGAGTAAAAGCCAAACACCCGCTGCTTAGCGAAGTGTACAAAACCATTCGTGGCAACAGCCCTTCGATGCCGCGCAGACCTTATGGTAGCCTTAGTGCCCGACAAATTACTGATATCAAAGTGTGGATAGAAATGGGAGCGCCCAACACGAGTCATTGCCAATCGTGCGACACCACACTTATTACTTATACTGCTCGCATACGGCCTATCATCGATAATTGGTGCATCGGTTGCCACACCGCTACCAACGCAGGTGGTGGTTACGACCTTACCACTTATGCAGGCCTTGTGTCATCGGTTACCAATGCACGACTCATGGGTACTTTGCGTCATCAATCGGGTTATTCGGCTATGCCAAAAAACACGAGCCCCCTCACCGACTGCGACATCAATGCCATCCAAAAATGGATTAATACAGGGTATTTGCAGAATTAAAAAGCATGCAAATTTTTAATCCCCAGCAAAGACAAAAAATTAGAAAGTTTAAAGTTCGAAAGTTCGAAAGTTGGAGGATTAATAAGTTTATTTATTGAAAAAAAGCGTATACAAGTTACCAATCAACTAAAGATTTCTTTACAAAACCCTGCCTGCATAACTCCGTAGGTGGGAAATCCTTAACAAAACCCTGCCTGCATAACTCTGCGGGTAGGAAATCCTTGACAAAACCCTACCTGCATAACTCTGCAGGTAGGAAATCCTTGACGAAACCCTACCTGCAGAACTCCGCAGGTAGGGAATCCTTAAGGAGTTTGTACCTGCGGAGTAGCCAAAACCCGACCCCGAAAAGCCGACTCTATGGTATTGGTTGTTGATATTCAGTAAGATAATGCCTTTTTTTGTCAAATTCTTCATTTTCTTGGTTTTCTAGCGCATCCAATTACCCCATCCGCCAGCCAAACCCCAAAAAAGACGAAATTCAAGTCATCAAAATCCGATTTTGGGTAAAATGTCGGGTGATTTTTGTTGATTTTTTTTGGGTTAATCACCGATTTTATGCTCCACTTTTCACTCAACTAGTTCCCAAATTAAACCAATAAACCACCTCGTCCGATAACTTTAGATTAACACAAGCATAACATTCACCAAACTCTTTCCTCTGCCCCCCGCCCTACCTTTGCCCCACTATATAATAAGGCAAACAAAGGTTTGAAATCATTTTACAAAAAATTCTCCGAACGCTTTATCGAAGGTTTGTTGATGCTAAGTAGCAGCATCACCACCCTAACGGTGATATTGATTGTTATCTTTTTGTTCAAAGAAGGTTTAGGTGTTTTCGACCAAAAGCCTGTAGAAAATGGGTATATCATAGCGGTGAACAAAGCGAACCCGCTGAACGAAATATCATCGGCACAAATAAAAAACCTTTACGACCAAAAAATAACGCGTTGGAATGAGATAGGAGGTAAACCCGATTCCGTTTTTTTGTTTAGGATGGAAGATATTTCGAATTTTTATTCGGAAGACCAAATAGGCAGCAATTTCGAAAACCTTCCGAAATGTCTTAGTCGGGTGATTGATAGCATCCCCAACATCATCGCTTTTTTTCCTGAAAAATACTTGGACAAAAACTTTAAGGGCAAACAGCTGGAGGTAGAAAAAATTACTTTCTCGCAGTTTTTTACTGGCAAAGAATGGTTCCCAACGGCACAACCAGCAGCTCAATTGGGAGTATTGCCATTGATATTGGGTACGCTATGGGTAAGTTTAGGAGCCATCTTGTTGGCCTTGCCACTTGGTTTGGCAGCAGCAGTGTACATGAGCGAGATAGCGGATGATAGAATACGAAGAGTGATGAAACCATTGATAGAGTTGCTAGCCGGCATTCCATCGGTGGTATATGGTTTCTTTGGTTTGGTTATCATTGTTCCACTCATTCAAAAAACTTTTGAACTACCAGTTGGCGAGACCGGCTTAGCCGGAAGCATAATACTTGGCATCATGGCATTGCCCACCATCATCACCATTTCGGAAGATGCCATGCGCAATACTCCCCGTGCTATGAAAGAAGCAAGCCTTGCACTAGGAGCCAGCAAGTGGCAAACGATATATAAAGTGGTGGTACCTTATTCCATATCGGGTATTTCGGCAGGAGCCATACTTGGTATAGGTCGCGCCATTGGCGAAACGATGGCGGTGCTTATGGTTACAGGCAATGCAGCAGTTATTCCGCATAGCATATTAGCTCCTGTGCGCACCATACCAGCTACAATAGCTGCCGAACTTGGCGAAACATCAAACGGAGGACTGCATTACAAAGCATTGTTTGCATTGGGTTGCATTCTTTTTCTCATTACTTTATTTATCAATCTTAGTGTCGAATACATCTCGAACCGAAAGAAACATAATCAGTCTTAAACGATGACGAAGACCAAAGAAACTAAATTAGCAAGAAGCAAACAACTCAATCAGGCCATAGCATTCACGATATTTCGCTTGTTGAGTTATTTCATTGTTGCCATCTTGTTCATCATCCTCACCTTTATTATCATGAAAGGGGTCAAGGTAGTTAATTGGAATTTCATAACACAAATGCCCGAAGAAGGCATGACCAAAGGAGGCATCTATCCAGCCATTATTGGTACACTTTGTTTGGTAGCCGGCAGTATGATTTTTGCTTTCCCCATTGGTGTGTTGGCAGCTATCTACATGAATGAATATGTAAAAGACGGAATAGCAAAAAGAATAATAAAGCAAATGACCAACAACTTGGCCGGTATACCATCCATTGTTTTTGGGCTTTTCGGAATGTCGTTGTTTGTAAACAAATTGCATTTTGGCGATTCTATATTGGCAGGGTCGCTCACCTTGGGATTGTTGGCATTGCCAGTGGTTATTCGCACCACCGAAGAAGCATTGAAAGCAGTCGACAATACCTTTCGCCAAGCAAGTTTAGGATTAGGAGCTACCAAATGGCAAACCATTCGTAAGGTAGTGCTTCCTATTTCGTTTCCGAACATCATCACCGGACTGATACTTTCAATAGGCCGTGTGTCGGGCGAAACAGCGCCTATCTTATTTACTGTTGCTGCTTATTTTTTACCAAAACTTCCAACCAGTATATTTGATCAAGCTATGGCATTGCCTTATCATTTGTATGTAATATCAACAAGTGGAACTAATATTGAAGAGTCGCGACCTATTGCTTATGGCACCGCCATGGTACTTATCATCATTGTATTAATAGCCAATCTACTTGCCAATGGATTGCGAAAATATTTTGGCAATAAAGTGAAGATGAACTAAAAATTTCGCCACAATCAACAAGGCAATCAAGTATTGCAAGGATGTTTTGTGGTTAAACAATAAATAAAATGTATAAAATAGAATCAAAAAACGTTGACTTCTTTTATGGCACATCACAAGCCTTAAAGAACATTAACATTGCTATAATGCAAAATACCGTTACCGCCTTAATAGGTCCTTCGGGTTGCGGCAAATCAACCTACTTGCGTTTGTTCAACCGAATGAACGACTTGATAGGTAATACAAAACTTAATGGTCAAATATTGATAGATGGGGACGACATCTATACAAAAGGAGTGAACGTAGATAGCCTTCGAAAGAATGTGGGAATGGTGTTTCAAAAACCTAATCCATTTCCTAAAACTATATTCGAAAATGTTGCTTATGGATTGCGAGTAAATGGAGTTACCGATAAAAAAATAATTGAAGAACGTGTTGAAACATCCATAAAACAAGTAGTTTTGTGGGACGAAGTAAAAGACAAATTGAAGAAATCAGCATTCGAGCTTTCAGGCGGTCAACAACAGCGACTTTGTATTGCAAGAGCATTAGCTATTCAACCATCCGTTATTCTTATGGATGAGCCAACCTCAGCGCTCGACCCAATTTCTACATCAAAGGTTGAAGAGTTAATCTATGAATTAAAGACAAAATACACCATCGTTATTGTTACTCACAATATGCAGCAAGCAGGTAGGGTGAGTGATACTACCGCTTTCTTTTATTTGGGTGAATTAGTAGAATACGATAATACGAAAACAATTTTCACCAACCCGAAAATAGAACGAACTCAAAATTATATAACAGGAAGATTTGGATAGGGTATCTTTATTTCCAAATTATTAAAACAATCAAACCATGACCCATTTAGACATAGAACTTCAGCGTCTCAAAGCAGAAACCATTAAGATGTGGACGCTTGTTAATTTGCAACTCAACAAAGGAAAGATTTCGTTGTTAAAACTCGACAAAGATCTAGCTCGTGAAGTAATATTGAGCGAACGAAGAGTTAATGCTTTTGAGTTAAAGCTTGACAGAGATTGTGAAAATATTTTTGCATTGTTCAATCCCGTAGCCGTTGATTTACGATTTGTACTCGCGGTTTTAAAAATTAATAACAACCTCGAGCGCACAGGAGATATTGTAGAAGGTATAGCAAAGTTTGTACTCAATGTTGATCATACATTTGATAAGCAAGTGTTGGAGCTCACACGTGCGGTGGAAATGTATTTAGCTGCTAATAATATGATGGAAACAGTACTCGAAGCTTTTGATAAAGAAGATACGAGTCTTGCGCGAACAGTTTTTCAACAAGACGAATTGGTGGATGAGATAAATGTAAATGCAAATAAAATTGTGGCAGAGTATATAAGGTCACATCCTGATAATGTTGAAGAAGCTCTTTATCTACTTTCCATTATTCGTAAACTAGAACGAGTGGGCGACCAAGCTAAAAATATGGCAGAAGAAATTATTTTCTATATAGAAGCGAAAGTACTAAAGCATCGTTCGAAAGTAGAGAAGAGTAAATAAGATACTGTTCTTATTTCTTTCCTAAGTCTTTCATCAAATAATCTGAGAACGAAAACAACTCCGTCTCGGAAAAATGTTTCCCCATTACCTGAAGTCCAAAAGGAAGACCATTACTATGTGTTCCAATTGGCAACGAAATGGATGGTACTCCTGTAATATTTGCTTGAACAGTAAATATATCTTCTAAGTACATGGCAATAGGGTCAGCGCTGTGTTGCCCGAATTTAAAAGCTACATTGGGTGTTGTAGGTAAAATAATAAAGTTGTAGCTATTTAGAATTTCGTTGGTTTTGATTTGTAACAACCTTCTTACTCTTTGTCCTTTCGAATAATATGCATCGTAATAACCTGCACTAAGTACAAAAGTCCCAAGCATTATTCTTCGTTTCACTTCTTTCCCAAAACCTTCGGAGCGCGACAGTTTATAAGTCGATTCCAAATCACTCGCATTTTTACTTCGGTATCCATAATTGATTCCGTCAAATCGTGCTAGGTTAGAACTTGCTTCGGCTGTGGTTAAAACATAATAAGTAGGAACAAGATAATCGAGATAAGGAAAATCAACAGCTTCTACCATGTGCCCATCCGCTTTCAATTGGTCAATTATAGTTTCCACTTTAGCCTTTATCTCTGGATTCAAACCTTTGCTGTCAATCACATCTTTAATATAAGCAATGCGAAGTTTTGATGTAGGATGATTTAGAATTTTTGAATATTCAGGGACTGGTTTTGATGAAGCAGTGCTATCATAATCGTCTTTTCCTGCCATTACTTCCATGATGATGGCAGCATCTGCAATGTTTTTAGTAATTGGTCCAATCTGATCAAAAGAAGAAGCATAAGCAATTGCCCCATAACGCGACACTCTACCATAAGTAGGTTTTAAGCCTACTACACCACAGAAGGACGCGGGTTGACGAATTGAACCACCTGTGTCAGTTCCAAGAGAAGCCAAACATAAATCGGCCGCTACTGCAGTGGCAGCGCCTCCTGACGAACCTCCTGGTACCCTAGAATTGTCTAAAGGATTTGCTACATTACCGAAAGCGGAATTTTCATTTGAGCTGCCCATTGCAAATTCATCGCAGTTGCAGCGACCTATGATGATAGCATCCTCTGCCAACAAACGTTCAACAACAGTTGCACTATACAATGATTCAAACCCTTCTAGGATTTTTGATGAAGCAGACACTTTGTGGTATTTGTAACAAAGATTATCTTTCAGAGCAATCACCATACCTGCAAGTTTCCCTGAAGTCTTTGACTTAATCTTTACATCTACTTCTTCTGCCTTTTGTAGTGCCGATTGAGTAAACACCTCAAGAAAAGCATTTAGATTTTTCTTTTCCTCAATACGTTGTAGGTATTGTTGAACAAGTTCTTTACAAGAAATCGAATGGTTGAATAAATCGGTTTGAACTTCGTTAAGAGAGTTGTAAGTCTTCACAAGTTGAAAGTATATTATAAATACAAAATCCCCTGTGGTTGCAGAGGAAGATGTAAAGTTTAATTAAGTTGAAAAATTAGTCTTTCTTTTCAGGAGTAGAGCCATTGCTTTTCTCATCCTCCCCTTTCGAAGCGTCTTTAAATTCTTTAACGCCTTTACCAAGACCTTTCATTAATTCTGGAATTTTTTTACCACCGAATAGCAATAAAACAATTACCAAAATGATTATCATTTCGGAGCCACCTAGACCCAAAAACCCGATTAATATACTGTTTAACATTTCCTGTTTTTTTAATTAAGATGCAAATATACTAAAATAGATGATTGACAAAAATAAAGTTAGGCATAAGCCGAAATAAAGAATGTTAAAACCATTCAATTCAAGAAAAAAACTAATTGATAAAGGAAAATTAAAAGTCATCGTAATAAATTTGTTCATTCAAGAATAAACACTACTTTTGTTCTCTATAAACACAAAACAAATAACAAATAAACATTATGAAAAAAACTACAAACCCTAACAAACAATTGAGAGTTGTATTTAGCTCTTTATTTTTATTCTTCTTGGTTTTAAGCGGTAGTGCACAAGTTACCATTTTCAGTGAAGATTTTAGTTCTTCAAGTTTCACCACAAACGGTTGGACATTTTCTCCCTCTCAAGGAAATTGGCTAGTTGGAACAAGTTACACTCCTACAGGTGGAACATCTCCCAATGCCTATTTTAATTGGTCTCCTTCGGTAACTTCTTATAGTTATTCTTTGGTTAGTCCTATTATTAATGGTGGTCCTTATAACAACATTACGTTAGGTTACGACCTTCTGCTTAATAATTTTTCGACTTCAACATTAGAGCAGTTCTCAGTGGAATACAAGACAGTTTCGTCTGGAACTTGGACTATGTTGTATAATCAGGATAATACTGGTGGTTCTGCTTCATTCAACCAAACTGCTGCCTCACTAATAGGTATGGACGGACAAACATTTCAAATTAGATTTACTGCTTATGGTGCCAACTCATTTAATATAAACGGTTGGGGACTTGATAATATTTTGGTTCAAGGAACCTTTAGCTCTGCATGCTCCGGTATTCCTGCTCCGGGTAATACCATCGCATCCGATACCTTGGTATGTCCTATTACTAACTTCACTGTTTCATTGCAAAATTCTATTAATGGTTCTGGAATTACATATCAATGGCAATCATCTCCTGATAACATTACATACACTGATATTGCTGGTGCTACTGCCTCATTTTATACTGGAACTCAAACAACAACTACCTATTATCAGTGTAGAGTAATTTGTTCAGCAGGTCCCGATACAGCTACATCTACTCCAATACATATAACTCAAAATGTACCTATGAACTGCCATTGTATACCAGTTGTTTCAACTCTTGCCTGTGTATACGACTGGATTAGTAATGTGACCACTTCAAGCGGAATCACTAATATTAATAATACCTCTGCTTGTTCGGCTACTTCATATACGGATTATTCTGCAACTCAAATTGCTTCTCAAACAGCTGGGTTACCTTTAGACTTATCATTGACATCAGCTGGATATGGTATGTATTGGGATATTTATGTGGATTATAATGACGATGGAGTATTTTCTGCTTCAGAAGATGTACTGCAAGTAAATACGGGTACCGCCTTCGGAGCTCAAACAGCACTTGGAAGTTTCATTATTCCAATAGGTACAATTCCTGGAGACCACAGAATGCGTATCAGAGCCAATTATGCATCTTATATTAATGATCCTTGTTCAATATTATATGAAGGAGAAACAGAAGATTATACTTTGACTGTTATTACTCCAGTTCCTTGTTCTGGAACACCTGCTCCGGGTAATACCACAAGCACTGCAACATCTATCTGTTCTTCAACTAACTTCACATTATCATTTCAAAATATAAACTTAGGAAGTGGAGTAACTTACCAATGGCAATCTTCAACCGACAATGTAACCTATACTGATATTGTTGGTGCAACTTCTAATTTTTACACTACTTCTGCATTAGTAAGCACCTATTATCAATGTATCACTACTTGTTCTGGTAACAATGGTATTTCGACACCTCTTTTGGTTAATATAACACCTTGCGTTAACATGAGTAACGGTTCGACCACTACTTGTAGCGGTTCTTTTTATGATAGCGGAGGACCAGGAAGTAATTACCAAAATAGTGAATCGTACACTTACACCATTTATCCAGATGCAGGAAACTTGTCGAGTGTTACCTTCAATTCATTCACTATTGAAACTTGCTGCGATCACTTAACAATATACAATGGACCAGATGCTACCTATCCTTCGTTAGGAACATTTACTACAATTTCAGCTGGAACAGTATTTAGTTCAACTGACCCAACAGGGGCATTAACTTTTGTGTTTTCATCAGACGGTTCGGTTACTTATGCTGGATGGGATGCTACTATAGGTTGTATTCCTAACCCTCCTTGCAGCGGAGTTCCTGCTCCTGGCAACACCTTATCCACTTCGGCCACGGCTTGCGTAGGTGTTCCTTTCACTTTGAGTTTACAAAATAACGTAATTGCTTCGGCTCAAGCGTTCCAATGGCAATCATCTCCTGATGGGGTTACTTATACTGATATTGCTGGAGCTACACTACCTAGTTATACGGTTGCTTCGCAAACTACTACCACCTATTATCAGTGTCTTGTAATTTGTACTACTGGTCCAGATACAGCTACTTCTACTCCAATACAAATAATTCAAAATGCGGCTATCAACTGTTATTGTACACCGGTTGTGTCTACTTATGCCTGCTTATATGACTGGATTAGCAACGTGACAACTTCAAGCGGTATCACTAATATTAATAATACTTCTGCTTGTTCGGCTACATCATATACTGATTATACTGCTACTCAGATTGCATCTCAAACCGCAGGATTACCATTAAACTTATCATTATCTTCAGCAGGATACGGAATGTATTGGAATGTTTTTGTTGATTACAATAACGATGGAGTGTTCTCTGCTTCAGAAGACGTACTTCAAGTAAATAACGGTACAGCATTCGGAGCACAAACAGCACTTGGAAGTTTTATCATTCCAATTGGTACAACTCCTGGAGACCATAGAATGCGTATCAGAGCTAATTATTTATCTTATATTAATGATCCTTGTTTAATATTATATGAAGGAGAAACAGAAGATTATACCTTAACTGTTCTTGCTCCAGTTCCTTGTTCGGGTCCTCCTGCTCCAGGAAATACCACTAGTACTTCTACTTTAGTATGTCCTACTTTTAACTTTACACTATCGCTTCAGAATATTAATTTAGGAGGTGGAGTAACTTATCAATGGCAATCGTCACCTGATGGTGCTACTTGGACAGATGTCGCAGGTGAGACAAATCAATCTTATTCATTGACTCAATCTGTGAATACTTATTACCAATGTTTGGTAGTTTGTACTGCAGGTCCCGATACAACCATTTCTACACCTATTTTGGTTTCAATGAATTCTATTTACAATTGCTATTGCAACACATCTCAAGCATTATATACTTATGATGAGGAAATCTTTAGTGTTGATGTAAACGGAAGTGTAAATGCATACAACTGTACAACTGTTGCTCCTGGTCCCGGTTCTATCTTAAACAGATATTCGAACTTCACCACACTTGGACCATTAACTACGATTAACCCAGGCTTGACTGTACCATTTACAATACAAGAAAACGAATGTGATGGTTCTCCTTATTATTCTAATGGATGTGCTATTTGGATTGACTTTAACCAAAATGGATCATACTCTGACCCAGGTGAGCAAGTGTATATTGAAAGCACAACTACTGTGAGTCCACGAACTATTACTGGTTCATTCACTGTGCCAGCCAATGCAGTTACAGGACTGACAGGAATGAGAGTGGTAGTGGCCGAGGGATATTACGGTGCTTCATTAACTCCATGCTTGACTTATGGATATGGAGAAACTGAAGATTACATCATAAACATCGGTGCAGCTACTTATGATATGGGAATATTGAACGATGCTTCTCCTCTTCCTGCGCATTGCTATACAAATGCAGAAACAGTGAGCGTTACCGTTAAAAACTTTGGTGGAGATACTCTTAACATGAGTGTAAATCCTTTGACCATTAATTGTGCGGTGACAGGTGCTAACCCTAATAACACAGTGTTTACTCCAGTAGTAATCAACACCGGATTATTCTTACCGTTCACTACTCAAGTGGTAACTTTCTCTACTAACTTCGATATGTCGGCCAATGGTACTTATGTAATCAATGCAAGTACTACGGTTGCAACCGATGGTTCAACCAATAATGATGCGAACACATCAATCTATGTAAAAAATACTGCACCTACTGTTACTGCTACACCTGATCAATGGGCGCTTTGTCAAGGATTAACAACTGGAGTTTTAGCAACACCTGTAACATCAGTTGCCGTGGATACTATTATCTGGACACCTTCAGCAGGTTTATCTGCTGCTGATATTGCTTATCCTCAAGCAACGCCTTCAGCTACTACTACTTATTCGGTCACTGTGGTAGATGCTTTAGGATGTAGTGCTACGGATACTGCTTTGGTAACTATCCATCAATTGCCACCTGTAACTATTAATGCTTCTAGTTTAACTCCTTGTATTGGTGTTGACGAAACATTGTCGGGTGCTGGTGCTCTTATTTATTTCTGGGATAATGGTGTTACCGATGGTGTTCCTTTCCCTGAAAATGCATACACAACTACTACTTACAACGTAACTGGTCTTGACCAATTCGGATGTACGAATACCGCTTCGGTAACACTTACAGTTAATCCTCTGCCAACTATTTCTACTTCGGCTTCGGTTAATCCAGTTTGTGCTAACACTGCAGAAACGCTTATTGCTTCTGGTTCGGCAACTGTTTATATTTGGGATAATGGCGTAACTAACGGTTTGGCATTTGGTCCAGCGGTTACTACTACATACCATGTAATAGGTACTGATGGTAATGGATGTATGAGTCCTGATTCAATTACTGTATTGGTAAACCAACCTGCTGCAACCAACCAAACTGTAACGGTTTGTCCTGGTGGAAGTGTAACGGTAGGTTCTAACGTTTACAACGTTTCTGGAACATATACTGATCTTGCGGTAGCTGCTAATACTTGCGATAGCGTTATTACTACTACACTTATTGTAAGTGCTCCGATAACTGCTACACAAAACATTACCATCTGTTCGGGTTCGCACTTAACTGTTGGAACTAACGTATACAGCACTGCAGGTACTTATACTGATGTATTGACTGCTTTTAGCGGTTGCGATAGTACACTTACTTCCAACTTAACTGTGAATGCTCCTGTCACAACTAGTCAAACATTTGTATTGTGTGCTGGTGGAAACGTAATGGTGGGTACAAACATGTACACTTCTTCTGGTGTTTACAACGATACTTTATCAGCTGTGAATGCTTGTGATAGTGTTGTGGTAACTAACTTGACTGTGAATGCTGCTATTACTACTACTCAATCGATAGCGATTTGCGCTGGTGGAAGTTATACCATTGGAACCAGCTCTTACAATACTGCTGGTAACTACACGGATGTATTAACTTCTGCAGCTGGTTGCGACAGTACAGTAACTACTAACTTAACAGTGAATCCAACGATTACAGGAACACAAACGTTTACCATCTGCGCAAGCGATTCGGTAGTGGTGGGAACTTCGGTTTACCATACTACAGGTATTTTCACTGATGTGTTGATTACTTCACTTGGTTGTGATAGTACAGTAACTACTAACTTAACAGTAACCACTCTTCCAGTGGTGACCGTAACTTCAACAACCATTTGTGATGGTGCTACTGCTACGCTTACAGCGAATGGTGCTACTACTTATACTTGGACTACTGGTGCAACTCCTGCAACTTCAAATACTGCAACAGCTACACCTGCAGCTACTACAAGCTATACGGTGACTGGTACGGTAGGTTCGTGTACGAATACTGCAATATCAACTGTTACTGTGAACCCTACACCCACCGTTACCTTGGCTGCCTTCCCTATGACTTCAATATGTGCGCAACATGCGCCAATTGCATTACCTGTTGGAACGCCTGCTGGTGGTACGTATACGGGTGCTGCGGTTGTAGGTACTATGTTTACGCCTTCGATGTCAGTTGTTGGTGTTAATGCGGTGACTTATACATTTACGCTTAACGGATGTACTAATCAGGCTTTCCAAAACATCACGGTGTTGGATTGTACAGGTATTACCGAATCAACTTTCAACAATGAAATCAATATCTATCCTAATCCTACGGGTGGTATGTTCAACATCTCTATTAGCAACGCTAATTTTGCTGAACTAACCATCTCTGTGGTTGACATTAGAGGTAGAGAGGTGTATAAATCAATTGACAAAAACATTGTTGCGCAATTCAACAAGCAAATAAATCTTGAGCAAGTAGCAAAAGGTATTTATTACATTAAATTGAGTAATGGTACAGATGTGAAAATTCAGAAATTGGTGATTGAATAAATTGTAATCACAAGAAGTTGTTCGAAAGAGCAACTCATCCTAAACGCTCGTTGTATGAAAATGCAACGAGCGTTTTTGTTTTTGTAAAAGGCTGAAATCGGTCAACTGTTTTTTATCCTCCAAATTTATTTTTGAAGTCGAGCACCACAGTTTCTTAATTTCAAAATTAGGTTGGGCGGGGAGCATAAAAATCTGCCTTACGAAATCCTTAAATCCTGTTTTTTCTGTCCAAAAACTCCTCCCTTTTTAATGGAAAAGCAGGAATATTTCGGAAAGTGGATGGTCAGTTTTTGAAAAATGGAGGCATGAGCTGGTAAAATGCTGAGATTTTGGAAAAGCAATCACCCCGACATCCCAAAATAGGTAACCGAAACCTTCATTTTGCTCTCTGTAAAACGCATAACAACTTGTTAATTAATATAGTAAAAGTCGATAAGTCGCAAGTCTCCGAGTTAGAAACGTGCAAAAATACCCCCCTTTTGTCAACATGCGAGGCATAGAAAAAGTTGTTAGGCTATGCCTCGCATGTTTGCGAACGGTAGAAAAAGAACTTTTTCTGCCCCTCGCAAGTTTGCGGATAGGTAAATTTTGACAAAAACTATAGTTCGCAATATTGCGACCCATGGTTTTTGTACTTAGGACATCGATCGCAAGTTTGCGAGGGGTGGTTTTTGCCCAATTTTTCGGTTTCGCAAACAGGGTTTCTTCAAAATTTTGGGTTGAAATGAGTTTAGGAATTATTTCAGGGGAATTAATTAGAGGATAAATCAAGCTAAAAACTTGGTTGACCTTTCTCAGAAAATTGGAGGAGAAGTTCTCAACAAACTAATCAATCATTTTTCTTTCAACAATAAAAAACCCCAAACGACTTTCGGTTTTATTCGAGTCGTTTGGGGTGATGAAAAATGAGTTGAATGATGTTTACCTTAGTCTGGTTTCAATCATTTTATTTTTGTTATTCAACTTTTAATTTTGATTCAAACTCATCTTCATCAAAACTGTTGAACGAAGGCCTTATTGAATCACCAATTTTTTAGTGATTACTTCTTCGCCATTGTTCAATCTTACAAAATAAATTCCTTTAGCAATGCCTTCAACATCGATTTGTTTGCTAAACTCACTACCCGTTGTTTTTTCGTTTGACGAGAACACCAATCTTCCTTCAACATCAACAATGGTGATGAACAAGCTGCTAAACTTAGCGTTGAGCACGGTTAGCATAAAATCATTGGTGGCAGGATTAGGATAAAGGCTAACTGAATTTTCGAACGAATATTCGTCCACACCCAGACAGTTGTAAACCACAATGGTTTGCGAAGCCGCACCAATACAGCCGAATGACGAGTAAGTATAAGTAACAAAATTATTTCCGAGTTGATTAACCGAAGGAGTGAAAGTGCTATCTACCACCGACACACCACTATATGTACCACCAACCGGAAGCCCACCAGTCAAGGCAAATGCAGGTGTTTGCGCACATATAGTTGACGGATTAAACGCTGCTAACGTAACAGTAGGTTGAGCATGCACCGTAACCGTAGATACAGCAGTATCGGAGCATCCGAGCGAAGTCCCCGTTACGGTAAAGCTAGTTGTGACACTTGGATTTGCTGTCGCAATGCTGCCACCAGCAGGTGTAGCACCTGCACTCCAAGCGTAAGTATTGGCGCCACTTGCCGTGATGGTGAAGGTAGAACCAGTACATCCCGAAGGTGAAGTAACGGTTACTATCGGCATTGGATTCACAGTGAGTGTTGTTGTTACAATACTATCGCAACCCGAAGCAGCAGTGTAGAAGGTAGTGTAGAATCCGCTAGTGGTATAGGTTTGTGAGCCAAGCACAATCGAATCGCCTGCACAAATAGTGAATGCATTGTAGTTTAAGTTTTGTGGTATCACCGTAAGATTAGTAGTCACGGTGCTGTCGCAACCCGCATATACAGAAGGAATCACATCAATATAAACTCCTGTTGTATCGTACACATTGTTGCCAACATGTATTAGTTGTCCATGACAAAGTGTGAGTGTTTGGCTGCCAGTAATGGAATTCACAATGGTAAGCATCGTTGTAACAACGCTATCGCAGCCACTTGCAGCATGCAGCGTATCGATGTAAGTGCCAGAAATGCTATAGATTGAAGTGCCAACAGAAATAGAATCGCCAGCACAAGTAGTCACCACATAATTATAGGTAATAGGATTACTCACGGTAAGATGCGTCATCACGGTGCTGTCGCAGCCAGTGATAGCAGGGTAAACATCAGCATACACACCAGTGATAGAATACGTTGAACTGCCAACCGTAACACTTCCGCCAGGACAAACGGTATAATACAAGTCGGTGGTAAACGTTGGATTTACAATAACACGCGTGGTATCTCTGTTCACACAACCATTCGCATCCGTTCCGATTACAATATAGTCGTGGGTTCCTGCGGTGGTTGCAAAAGCCACCCCATCAGTGATGGTGCTATCCCAGAAATAAGTAAGGCCTCCATTTCCATTCAGCGTCAATAAATCACCAGCACAAAGCAAAGCAGATGAAGCGTTGGCAGTGATTGTTGGTAAAGCATTAATAGTAACCGAAATCGAAGCCGTGTTGGTACATCCATTGCTAGCAGTGCCCATCACGTGGTAAGTGAAAGTTCCAACAGCAGGCTCAAACGAAACGGAGTCAATAATGTCGTTATCCCAATAATAAGTATTAGCTCCATTTCCATACACCATCACCGATTGACCAATGCAAATAGAACTTGCCGAAGCGCTACATGTAACGGTTGGCACAGGGTTTACCGTAACGCTGTGCGAAGCCGTAGCCGAGCAACCATAGCTAGTAGAGCCGGTTACGGTATACATCACCGTTCCAACAGTTGGCACAAACGAATTGGCATCAATCACACCATTGTCCCAAACATACGTATCAGCGCCACTTCCAGAGAGTGTTAAATTATTTCCTTCGCACAACGTGGTAGCACTTGCATTGGCAGTCACCACAGGAATCGGATGTACACTCACCATCACTGTGTCGGTATTTACGCAACCATTACCAGCGGTAGCAGTAGCAATATAAGTAGTAGTGCCCACTGTAGGATTGAAACTCACACCATCCGTCACACCATTATTCCACGCAGTGGTCACACTGCTTGTACTGTTCAAGGTAAGGGCTTCACCAGCACAAAGAGAGGTGGCACTTGCCGATACACTAAGGCTTGGAGTTCCATTTACCAATATTGAAATAGGACTTCTTGGTGAAGACATACATCCAAAAGCGTTTGTGGCTTCTGCATAGAAGTCGTTCGTACCAAGAGTTGTAGGTATGTAAGTAACACCAACACTAGCAGGCGTGGTAAGAAAACTTGTGCCTCCTGTGGAAGTAGTAAACCAATTAATAGTTCCCGAATCATCAGTACCTGTGAAATTGCTAAAGATGGTAGTAGCGCCTCCAAAGGTGCCATCTGTGGTGTACATCTCCAGGGCAAAGGTTGCACCCGCAGGAACAGTTAAACTAGTAGTGCCACTTTGAACAGGGCCTCCATTCAAATTATAACCAGGTAAAAGAGTGGCTATTCCATTGACCACATAACGAGGATAATCATAAGGAGCTGCATCAGGAGTAGAATAATTCCAGTTAAAAGTAATGGTAGTAATTGATAAGGTAGAGATAACTCCTCTACGATAATAAGTGGGTCCACTTTGGTCATCATCTCCCGAAGTGATAGCAATGGATGCAGGAGCATTAGTAATATCTACACGTCCGCCAATTCCATTATATATGGTCCAATTTGTAGGACTATAAATTCCAACAAAATTGTTTTGAATCACGGGAACAACCGAGGCATTCATCATCACGCTTTGTCCCGAACAAATAGAAGTAGGGATGGCAGATACACTGAGCATAATCGGATTCGCAGCACACGATACATCAAGCGTATAGCTTTGCACACCAGTGCAACCATTCACATCGGTAGCGGTAATATCAAAGGCGAAATTTCCGATAATAGAAGGTATACCTGAAAGAACACCAGCTGTTGAAACACTCATGCCACTTGGCAATGAACCACTCGTGATAGCATAATGAACAATTCCTTGGCCCCCAGTTTGCGAAAGGTTTTGTGAATACGAAACTCCAACTCCAGCAGCTGAGAAGCTCGCTGGGCTAATAGTAATAGGAACACAAACCGTAGTGTAAACAAAATTATCGATTCCAATATAATCAGCGTTAATACCATTCGAGCCACCATTGGTTACATAGTATCTAAAGGCAATTCGACCGGTAGTTGGTGCCGATAAACCGCTAATGGTCACCGTATATTGAGTCCAAGCGGTAGGATATACGCCAGTTATTAAAGTTGGGTTGATATCCAATAATAAATTTGTGAAATCACCCACAGCAGTATCTATGCCCAA
Source organism: Bacteroidota bacterium (assembly GCA_037131555.1). Taxonomy (GTDB): domain Bacteria; phylum Bacteroidota; class Bacteroidia; order 2-12-FULL-35-15; family 2-12-FULL-35-15; genus 2-12-FULL-35-15. The sequence goes on along the minus strand of JBAXQU010000001.1, from coordinate 97,870 downwards.
ACTGCCAACATTCACGCTATTCCCACTCGTGCTAAGTCTCACTTGCAAACGATCCGCGCTTGTATCAGGACTAAGTTTCCTTGTATAAAAAGTGATAACATCGCCATTTCTAAAGGTGATTGCAGGCGATACCAACCAATTACTGATGTTATTCGTATCAAACGCATTGTTAGCATCAGCGGCAATGTACGAATTAGAGGCCCCGTTTGATGCAGTGAACACGGTCGAATCCCCTTGAAACCAATTAGTAGTTCCAACAACAGTGCTGTTGTTTTGCGTAAACCAACCACTTGCCGACAAGGTAGTGATGTCATCAAAATTCTCTGTAAACGTTTGTGCAGAGGATTGAGTAATGAATGCAGTAATCGCAAACGTAATTAATAAATGAAGTGTAATTTTTAGTTTCATTATAAGTGTGTTTTAGTGATGAATGAGTGTACAAATTTAGTTGGAAGTGCATTTCATTCTACTGATGTTCATCATATCTGCGTTAATGCAGGTTTTTAACCAATTCATTAAGCTCAGGCAAATGTAGCAAAATGTTTATTCAGCAAGTATAGTGAAGGAGAAATGTTGGCAAAGTGATGTCTATTCAGCAATACCGATAGTCGATACCTTGCCTGTTTTATTTAGAATTATTCTTAATTGAATGGAATTATTCTTAATTTTACGCTTTCAAAAAATGACTGCACCCGGAGCAACACTAAAATTAAGTCTTGATATTAATAAAATACGAGAAGATTTCCCGATACTTTCACGTGAGGTAAATGGAAAGCCGCTCATCTATTTTGATAGCGCATCAACCGCGCAGAAGCCTCAAGTAGTTATCGATTCGCTAACCAATTTTTATACGTATCAAAACGCCAACGTTCATCGAGGAGTGCATACACTGAGTCAAGAAATCACAGTTGCATACGAAAATGCCAGAGTGACCATACAGCGTCATCTCAATGCGGCACATCCTCATGAAATTATCTTTACTAAAGGTGCAACAGAGTCAATTAATTTGGTGGCACATTCGTTTGGCAAAAAATACATTCAGAAAGGAGACGAAATAATAATTTCTGAAATGGAGCATCATTCCAACATCCTCCCTTGGCAACAAGCTTGTGAGGAGAAAGGTGCGATATTGAAAGTTATTCCTATGAATGATTCTGGAGAGTTAATGTTGGACGAATTCAAAAAATTATTGTCGCCCAAAACAAAAATTATTGCTGTTACCCATATTTCAAATACTCTTGGAACGATTAATCCAATCAAGGAAATTATTGAGTTAGCGCATCGCAACAATACACCCATTCTTATTGACGGTGCACAAGCGGTTTCACATACTTTGGTTGACGTACAAAGCCTAGATGCTGATTTTTACTGCTTCAGTGGACATAAGTTGTTCGGACCAACAGGAGTTGGGATTCTTTACGGTAAGGAAAAATACTTGAATGAAATGCCTCCTTATCAAGTGGGGGGAGGAACCATCAAGACGGTGACATTTCAAAAAACTGAATACGCTGATTTGCCGTTGAAGTTCGAAGCAGGAACTCCTCACATAGCTGGAGGAATTGCTCTGGCAGAAGCCATTAATTATGTCAACCATTTAGGGCTTGACAATATTGCTGTTTACGAAAATAGTTTATTGGAGTATGCAACCATTGAATTAAATAAAATTGAAGGGTTAAGGATTATAGGAAATGCGAAACACAAAACCTCTGTTATTTCATTTGTTGTAGAGGGTTTGCATCCGTTTGATGTTGGTACCATCCTAGATCAATTAGGTATAGCTGTTCGTACAGGACATCATTGCACTCAACCAATTATGCAACATTATGGAATACAAGGAACGGTAAGGGTTTCATTTGCGTTTTATAATACCAAGGATGAAATTAATACATTTATTAAAGGCCTCGAAAGAGCTATCAAGATGCTGAAGTAAGATGAGTATTATAGAGAAGGAGAATGAAATTATTGAGGAATTTGCAATGTTTGATGATTGGTCAGATAAGTATGAATACCTCATCGATTTAGGGAAGTCATTGCCTAAACTCGATGATATGAATAAGACGGATGATAAACTCATCAAGGGTTGTCAAAGTAAGGTATGGATGCACTCAGAGCTAGTAGACGGTAAAGTGATTTACACAGCAGATAGTGATGCTATCATTACCAAAGGAATGGTTGCGTTAATGGTTCGAGTACTATCAAATCAAAGTCCAGATGAAGTGATAGATTCAAAGCTAGATTTTGTAGAAAAGATAGGATTAACGAAACACCTTTCTCCTACTCGCAGCAATGGTTTACTTAGTATGATAAAACAAATGAAACTGGATGCACTAGCTTACAAACAGCTTAAATCTTAAAAATTTTGGATTTCTAGAAATAAAATTGAATTGAAAAGAAAATTGAATACAAAATAAAATGTCAGCCATTATAGATACAAATAATACAGAACTTACTCAACGGGTAATTGATACCATAAAGACCTGTTATGACCCTGAAATCCCTGTAGATATTTGGGAATTAGGTTTAATTTACGAAATCAAGATAGATGACGAGTGTAACTTGAATGTAAAAATGACATTGACCTCTCCCTCATGTCCAGTTGCTGAAACACTTCCTCCTGAAGTAGAGCAAAAATTACGTGAAGTCGTTGGAATAACCTCCGCTAAAATTGAGCTAACCTTCGACCCTCCTTGGGAAAAACACATGATGAGTGAAGTAGCACAACTAGAATTAGGATTCATGTAAAAATGGAAAAGGAGTTAGTAAACAAGGTTCAAGAAAGCGGTATTGTAACAATTGATCTAGAAGAGTTTTATTCCGAAGGTGAAAGAGTTCTTCTTGATATTAAGGATGTTCTTTTTCAGGGTCTGATACTTCGTGAGAAGGACTTTAGAGAGTTTATAAAATGTGAGGATTGGACTAAGTACCTTAATAAATATGTTGCAGTTTACTGTTCGGCAGATGCCATTGTTCCAACATGGGCCTTCATGTTATTAGCAGTTCATCTCGAACCTATAGCGAAGAAAGTAGTTTTTGGTAACTTAGAAACCTTAGAAACTGTTTTGTACTTTGAGCAATTGCAAAAAATAGTTCCAGAACATTTTAAGGATTCAAGGGTAGTAATAAAGGGATGTGGAAAGTTGATTGTTCCTAAATCGGCTTATGTTGAAATAACAAGAATACTAAGACCTTTCGCAAAAAGTATCATGTATGGAGAACCTTGTTCTACAGTACCATTGTATAAGAGAAAAGAGGAATCCTAAAAATCTTCTATTTTCGTACTTTAGCGCCACTTCCGCTACCGTGAGTTTTCCAATAAGGATCATGAGAAGGGTGCTTTACGTTGTTATTTAAGTGTCTTCTTCTGATTAACTCATCTTGCTCAATCTTACGTTTCTTAGCCACATTTGTACTGAACCATGCTATTCCAAGCACAAGTATAAATCCAAGTGCCATGAAAATATAATTCATCTTTTCCTGACGGCTTATTTGGTCTTTAGCTGCGCTTAAATTCTTGTTAAGATTGCCTATACTTGGCCCTCCATCTTGCGCAGAAACGTTATATGCGAAGAGAATAAGGAAGGAAATAAATAAGGCCACCTGCTTAATTATCCTAGTTCTAGTGGTTCTAGCTGTTGTTAAAATTGTGTTTCTCATAATCATTATATTATATATATATTAGTACTAACATGTTGTCAAGTAATCGGGCACAAAAGTATCAAAATTGTCGATTAAAAAAACTTTCTTAACAACTTAGACGCAAATTATTTTTAAAAGGTTGCATGAGGGGACATTTTTTTTAAAAAAAGATAAATTTGGATTGTATTGATATTTGACGTACTTTTGTATCCGTATTTAAAGGAGAAGGAAAGAGGGGGCTATTGTCCCCTCTTTCTTTTCCACTAATAATTAAATGATTACGACAGATAAAGTATATGAATTGGCTTCTGAAAAGATAAAGGATGGAGACAATTTTATTGTTGAAATAAGCGTTAAGAAAGGGAATAAAATAACAGTCTTAATAGATAATGATAAAGCCATTACTATCAATGATTGTGTTGAAATGAGTAAATTTCTTGAATCAAAACTAGATAGGGAAGCAGACGATTTTGAACTTAGCGTTATGTCAGCAGGGCTTACAGAACCATTCAAAGTTGCTCGCCAATATCAAAAGAATATTGGAAGGCAAGTAGAGGTGATTACTAAAGAAGGGCAAAAGTATGTTGGTAAACTTCTTTCAATAATTGATGATTATATTGCGATCGAAACAATTAAAAAAGAAAAAAAACAGGTAAAAAGTGTAAGAATAGAAAATATCAATTTAAAATTAAATCAAATAAAAGAAACAAAACGAGTAATATCCTTTTAAAAAGAACAAATAATGGAAAATATTAATCTAATCGAGTCTTTCTCGGAATTTAAAGAAGTAAAAAACATTGATCGACCAACTTTAATGAGCATTATTGAAGATGTATTCAAAAGTGCATTGATTAAGAAATATGGTTCAGATGACAACTTCGATATTATTGTAAATCCGGATAGAGGTGATGTTGAAATTTGGCACAATCGTGTAATAATGGATGACGAATTTGTTGATGATAGTTTTGATTATGATCCTGCAAAGCACATCAGTTTAACTGATGCACATAAAATTGAAGCAGAATTTGAACTTGGAGAAGAAATCACTACTCCAGTTCGTTTGGATGATTTTGGAAGACGTGCTGTGCTTGCGGTGCGCCAGAATTTGGTTTCAAAAATATTAGAACTTGAAAAAGATAGCTTATACAAGAAATACAAAGAAAGGGTTGGAGATATTATGACAGGTGAGGTATATCAGGTGTGGAAAAAGGAATTATTGGTTCTTGACGAGGAAGGCAACGAATTATTATTGCCTAAAACAGAACAGATTCCATCAGACTTCTTTAAGAAAGGAGATACGATCAAAGCCGTTATTCAACGTGTTGAAATGAAAAACAATAATCCTGTTATTATTCTTTCTCGCACATCACCTAAATTTCTTGAGCGATTGTTTGAACTTGAAGTTCCTGAAGTATTCGATGGTTTAATAACAATAAAGAAAATTGTTCGTGAGCCTGGCGAAAGAGCAAAGGTTGCTGTTGAGTCGTACGATGACAGAATTGACCCTGTAGGAGCCTGTGTAGGTATGAAGGGTTCTAGAATTCATGGGATTGTTCGTGAACTTCGTAATGAGAATATTGATGTAATTAATTTTACCAATAATGCACAGCTTTTTATAACTCGTTCACTTAGTCCTGCAAAAATCACATCCGTAAAAATCGATGACGAAACAAAACGCGCTGAGGTGTTTTTGAAGCCTGATCAAGTGTCGCTTGCAATTGGCAAAGGTGGTCATAATATTAAGCTTGCTGGCAAATTAACAGGGTACGAAATAGATGTTTATCGTGATACCGACATTGATTCGGAAGATGTGGATTTGGAAGAATTTGCAGATGAAATAGATGGTTGGATATTAGATGAGTTAAAGAACATAGGATGCGATACTGCAAAAAGTGTATTAGAGTTATCCACCGAGGAACTTGTAAAACGTACCGATTTAGAAGAGGTTACTGTAAATGAGGTAAAACAAATTTTACAATCAGAATTTGAGTGAAATTAATGGAATAGCCATTATATACACTCAGAATAAAAACAAAATCAATAAGATTATATGTCAGAAAGCACTGTCCATAAATTAAATAAAGTAGCCAAGGATTGCAATGTTAGTTTGTCAACTATCGTAGACTTCCTTAAAGGTAAAGGTCATGCCGTTGAAAATAATCCAAATGCAAAAATAGCTCATGAGCTGTATAAGCTCGTTGCAGAAGAGTACAAATTAGAAATTGCTAAAGCACAAGAAGCGGCAAAAGTAACAAGTTCAGCTCTTGCTTTTCACAAGGAGAGCGTAAGTATTGATGAAAATGCTAAAAAGCCAGAACCTAAATATAGGGAAGAAAAGGAGGAACTAATAATTAAAAATGTTCCTACAATTACTTCCGCTGAAAAGGAGAAAATTGCTGAAAAAACGATCAAGAAAATTGTAGAACAGCCTATTTCGGTTGAACCAAAACTTACAAAAGAAGTTAAAGAAAAAGAAGCAGATGCAGAAAAAAAGGAAGAAAAACAAGAGAAGGAAACTCTTCCAACAAAAACTGAATCGGGTGTGAAGTTTACTGTTGTAGACAAAATTGATTTAGATGCTATAAATTCCAAAACAAAGCCAGCAAAAAAGAATAAGAAGGAAAAGGAAGAAGAACAAAAGGAGAAAACAGAAAAAGCTACTAAATCTGCTAAGGCAACCAAGGGAGAAAAATCATCAAGTTCAACCATAGAGGGTGCGAAAACCAAAGGAAAGAAAATTACAACCGAAGAGGTTAAGATTTCTGCAGAAGAAATAAAAAATGAAGAACCCAAAGTTGATGAACCAATTGAGCCGCAAAGTGAGGTGGCAAAAATTGACCATTATGAGACTAAGATAGAGAAATTGGAGGGTCCAAAAATAATGGGCAAAATTAAATTACCTGTTAAGGAAGAACGAAAAAAACCGGTGGCTTCTTCTATTGCTTCAAATGCAAATGATAATAAGAAAAAAAGGAAAAGGATAAAGAAAGCTTTTGGGGGCGGAACTCTAGGAGAAAATTGGGAAAACAAAACAACTACAGGTACCGACTCTCATTCTGGAACAGGAAGTGGAGTTGGAAGACCAATTAACACTACTGGATCTCCAGTTAATAACGCTCCAAGGAAACAATATCCTAATAACAATCCTCAAGCCCCACGTGGTAAATTCAATAGACCCGTTAAAGTGGAGTTGACACCAGACCAAATTCAGCAACAAGTAAAAGACACACTTGCAAGATTGAGTGGTGCTGGTAAATCAAAAGCTTCAAAACACAGAAAATCAAAGCGAGAAGCAATAAGCGAACGTATTCAAGAAGCTGCTGACTTAAATGAAGCGGAAAAGAAAATAATAAAAGTTACTGAATTCGTTTCTGCAAATCAGTTGGCTCAAATGATGAGTGTACCTGTTAATGAAATCATTTCTACGTGTATGAGTTTAGGAATGTTTGTTTCGATTAATCAGCGATTAGATGCGGAAACCCTTGCTATTGTGGCTGAAGAATTCGGTTACCAATTGGAATTTGTTAGTGTCGAAGTTCAAGAATCAATTAAAGAAGAGGTTGACAAACCTGAAGATTTAATTGATCGTTCTCCAATTGTCACAGTAATGGGGCATGTTGATCATGGTAAAACATCCCTGTTGGATTATATTAGAAAGGCGAATGTGATTGCAGGTGAAGCTGGAGGAATCACCCAACACATTGGAGCATACAATGTAAAACTTGAAAATGGTAAGACGATTACTTTCCTTGATACTCCAGGACACGAAGCCTTTACTGCGATGCGTGCACGTGGAGCTCAAGTGACCGACATTGCGATTATAGTTGTAGCGGCTGATGATAGTGTGATGCCACAAACTATAGAGGCAATTAATCATGCTCAAGCAGCTGGAGTGCCTATTGTAATTGCAATAAATAAAGTGGATAAGCCAGGAGCTAATCCTGATAAGATTCGCGAAGCATTGGCTCAAATGAATATTTTGGTAGAAGAGTGGGGAGGTAAATTCCAATGTCAAGAGATTTCAGCAAAAAAAGGACAAGGAATAGAAAACTTGCTTGAGAAAGTATTACTTGAGGCCGAAATGTTGAACTTAAGGGCTAACCCAAACAAAAATGCAAAAGGAACCGTTATTGAATCTGAATTGGATAAAGGAAGAGGATATGTGAGTACCATATTGGTCGAATCAGGGACCTTACATGTTGGAGATATAGTATTGGCAGGATGTTTTAGTGGAAAAGTGAAAGCATTGCATAATGAAAGAGGAACAACTGTTAAAGATGCTGGACCATCAATGCCTGTGGAATTACTCGGTTTGAGTGGTGCTCCACAAGCAGGAGATAAGTTTCATGTAATGGATGATGAGCGCGAAGCGCGTGAAATAGCTGCGAAAAGACTACAACTTCAACGCGAGCAAGGTATCCGTACTCATAAACATATCACGCTTGACGAGATTGGAAGAAGATTGGCAATTGGTGATTTCAAAGAATTAAATGTAATTGTTAAAGGTGACGTGGATGGTTCTGTTGAAGCTTTAGCAGATTCATTACAGAAACTTTCGACAGAGAAAGTGCTTGTGAAAATAATTCATAAGTCAGTTGGGGCAATCAGCGAATCCGATGTTTTGCTGGCCTCAGCATCAAATGCAATAGTTGTTGGTTTCCAAGTTCGACCATCAATCGGTGCGCGTAAAATAGCTGAGACAGAGCAAATCGATATTCGTTTATACTCTATCATATACGATGCGATAAATGAGATTAAAGCCGCAATGGAAGGAATGTTGGCACCTGAATTTGAGGAGAAAATTGTATGCAATATCGAAATTCGGGAAGTGTTTAATATCACTAAAGTTGGTAATATAGCAGGGTGTATGGTGCTTGATGGTAAGGTGACCCGAAATACTAAGGTGAGAATAATCAGAGATGGAATTGTAGTTCACTCTGGAGAACTAGGGTCATTGAAACGTTTTAAAGATGACGTAAAAGAAGTGAACAAAGGTTTTGAGTGCGGCTTGAATATCAACGGTTTTAATGACATCAAACAAGGTGATATAATAGAAGGTTACGAACTTGTTCAGGTTAAAGCGAAGCTTTAATTTTCGATTCTTAATGAAACTTAGGTATCATTCTAATTTGTTTGAAACCAATAATAAGGACTAAGAATAAAAATATATCGAAATCAAAAATAAATTTCGTCATTTAGAATAAAATAGTATATTTGCAGCCCAAAATAAAAAACAGTATAAAAATTAGTGGATTTTTAATAAATTATTACATCATGACAAAGGCAGAAATAGTAAATGATATTGCTAAAAACACAGGGATTGAAAAAGTAGCTGTACAAGCGAGTATTGAAGCATTTATGAAAACGGTAAAAGAATCGATGGTAAACGGAGAAAACGTTTATTTGAGAGGATTTGGCACGTTTGTAGTTAAAAGACGCGCTGAAAAATTGGGTAGAAACATTACTGCAAATACAACAGTAATAATACCTGCTCATTATATTCCTGCTTTCAAACCTGCTAAATCTTTTTCTTCTAAAATGAAGAAAACGGTTAAGAAAGATAAGAAGGGAAAAAATTAAATAGGGCGCTGGTTGAAAAGAAGTTAAAAGGTTATTCAAATCTTAGAACTTCTTTTTCATCCTTTAATAGAAAATGAAAAAACCTGTGAATAAAACACAATTATTAGTTGTAGCAGGTTCAATAGTTTTAATCGTTCTTTTATTATTTGCAAATACTACAATTCCCAAGAAGGAAGAAGCAGTATCATCAGAACATGCTAGCTCGAAAGAAGCAGGAATAATGCTGATGATTGAAAGTGCTAAATCTGGATTGGGTGCTGTTCAAAAAAAGAAAGTTGAAGACTTGGACGGAGCGTTGAAAAGTGCTTCTGACAAAAAACTAGCTTTTGAGAACATCATTAATGAATGGGATAGTTTGAAGCAACCTGTTGTTGCGGCCTATTATTATGAAGAAGCTGCAAAAGTTGCTTCGAATGAAAAAAATTGGTTCATTGCAGGAAACAGATATTTGGGGGCATCTCGATTAATGATAGATGCCGATAAACCTTTAGTTTATGGCAAAGCGATTGAATGTTTTGAAAAAACATTGCAAATCAATCCTAACAACATGGATGCAAAGATAAACTTGGGCGCATGCTATGTTGAAGGTAGTTCTGAACCAATGAAAGGGATAGGGTTGTTAAGGGAAGCTGAAAAGACAGATTCGAACAATGTAAATTTGCAATTAAATTTTGCCTTTTTCTCTGAGAAGTCGGGGCAGTGGGACAGAGCAATAAGAAGATTCGAAAAAGTATTGGTTTTGCAACCAGATTTCATAGAAGCTTATTTGCATCTATCGGATGCTTATCAGCAAAAGGGAGACAAGTCAAAAGCAATCGATTGTTTGGAAAAATATTATTCATTGGTTGACGATGAAGCAGTAAAAAAAGACACAAGAGATTTTATTAATAAGTTAAAAAAACAATAAAAACCATTTAAGATGCCAAGCGGTAAAAAAAGAAAAAGACATAAAATGGCTACTCACAAACGCAAAAAGCGTTTGAGAAAAAACAGACATAAGAAAAAATAAGAGTCTCTGACTCTTGTTTTTCTTTATGTGTTTTTGAGTAACCATGGATACAGGGTGGATTTTTCCATTCTGTTTATCTGCACACATAAGTTTGTCTTCTTTTCGGGTAAATCCGAGATTAGCCTGTAACAAATTTCAATTCATCTGCATTCTCCGAAAGCGAGAGGTGGGATGATTATATTTATTTAAAAAATTTTAGAGTGAACAACGAATTAATCATTGATTCCACTCCCTCCGAAGTTGTTATTGCTTTATTAAATGATAAACGATTAGTAGAACTTAATCGTGAACGGAGCAACAATAATTTTTCGGTTGGCGACATATATCTGGGAAGGGTAAAAAAAGTAATGCCCGGATTGAATGCAGCCTTTGTGGATGTAGGATACGAAAAAGATGCGTTTCTGCATTACTTGGATTTAGGTCCTCAAGCCAACTCGTTTAGCAAGTACACAAAACTTGTTCAAACGGAAAAACAAACTACTTCTAATTTAATGTATTTTAAATTGGAGAGTGATATCCCTAAAGATGGCAAAATAGGAAGTGTTATTAATGCGAATCAACAATTGTTGATTCAAATTGCAAAAGAACCGATTTCAACAAAAGGTCCTAGAATTACTACTGAGATTTCCTTGGCTGGAAGATACATTGTATTAATTCCATTTTCTGAAAAAATTTCTGTTTCTCAGAAAATAAAAACCACCGAAGAAAAGACAAGATTAAAAAGATTAATCGCTAGTATAAAACCAAAGAATTTTGGAGTAATCATTCGAACTGTTGCTGAAGGAAAATCAGTTGCTGATTTGGATGCTGACCTAAATGATTTGGTGGCTAAATGGGAAAAATGTTATCAAGCATTAAGGACAGCTCAGCCACCACAGAAAGTGCTTGGCGAAATTGATCGTACTTCGGCTATACTTCGCGACTTGCTGAATGCAAGCTTTAATAGCATTCATATCAACGACCAAGTATTGTACGAGGAAACGAAGACCTATTTGCAAACCATTGCTCCTGACAAGGAAAAAATTCTGAAGTTATACAAAGGTACCGTTCCAATTTTCGATAATTTCGGAATCGATCGTCAAATTAAAGCATTGTTTGGAAAAACAGTGACCATGAAAAGTGGTGGTTACCTGATAGTGGAGCATACCGAGGCCATGCACGTGATTGACGTAAACAGTGGTAATAGAGCAAAATCAGACAATAACCAAGAAACGAATGCCCTAGAAATAAATTTGGAAGCAGCTGTCGAAATTGCTCGTCAATTGCGCTTGCGAGATATGGGTGGAATCATTGTGGTAGATTTTATTGATTTACACAATGCTGATAACCGTAAATTGCTTTACGAGAAAATGCGTGACGAAATGGCTAAGGACCGTGCGAAACACAACATCCTACCTCCGAGCAAATTTGGAATAATTCAGATAACTCGTCAACGTGTACGTCCTGAAATGAATATTGTAACTGTCGAAAAATGCCCAACATGTGGCGGTAGTGGCGAAATTCAAGCAAGTATTTTGTTAATGGACGAGATTGAAAATAACGTTAGATACATACTTAAAGAACAAAACGAATCGGGAGTTACACTTTGTGTACACCCTTATCTAGAGGCATATATCACTAGAGGTTGGTTTAATTCACTACGTAGAACGTGGAGCAAAAAGTATGGCAAAACATTGAAAGTAAAGGCCGTTTCGAGCTACAACTTTTTGGAATATCATTTCTTAAACAAAAATGAAGACGAAATAAAAGTTTAATACTCTACAAATCGTATGAAGAGATTAGAATAAAAAGAAATCCTGTTTTGGACATTCCAAAACGGGATTTCTTTTTGTCGTTTGCATGGTTTACTAAAATCGTTTTCTAAGTAGCTACTCTAAATTTGGCAACTTTTTCGAAATTTGTTAATAACCTTAAGTTGAAAAACGAAAATTAAAGAAAGATTACCAACCCAAAATCCAAGCAAACATAAGAGGTGCAACTATGGTAGCATCGCTTTCTACAATGAACTTAGGAGTGTGAATATCTAATTTCCCCCAAGTAATTTTTTCGTTAGGAACAGCTCCTGAATATGAACCATAACTAGTAGTTGAATCGGAAATTTGACAGAAATAACTCCAGAATGGAATATCATGAAGGCCCATATCTTGATACAACATTGGCACTACGCAAATAGGGAAATCGCCAGCTATTCCACCACCAATTTGGAAAAAACCAACCCCTTTGCCTCCTGAATTCTTTGGATACCAATCGGCCAACCAAGCCATGTACTCTATACCCGATTTCATGGTCGAAGCTTTTATTTCTTTTTTAATAACATAGGATGCAAAAATATTCCCCATGGTGCTATCTTCCCATCCTGGTACCACCATTGGTAAGTTTTTTTCGGCTGCAGCAAGCATCCAACTATCCTTTGGGTCTATTTCGTAATATTGTTCCAATTCTCCACTCATCAATATTTTGAACATGTATTCGTGTGGAAAATAGCGTTCTCCTTTATCATCAGCATCTTTCCATATTTTATGAATATGTTTCTGAAGTCTTCTGAAGGCTTCTTCTTCGGGAATGCAAGTATCGGTTACACGATTGTAGTGATTTTCCAACAAATCCCATTCTTCTTGTGGCGATAGATCGCGGTAATTAGGCACCCTTTTGTAATGCGAATGCGCTACCAAATTCATAATATCTTCTTCAAGATTGGCTCCTGTACAGGATATGATATCTACTTTTCCTTGACGAATCATCTCGGCAAGCGACTTGCCCAATTCGGCTGTACTCATGGCACCGGCAAGGGTAACCATCATTTTTCCGCCTTCGGTAAGGTGAGTTTCGTAGCCTTTGGCCGCATCTACCAACGCTGCTGCATTGAAGTGATTGAAATGTTTCTCTATAAAATTTGAAATTGGTCCTTTGGTATTCATTGTTTTTTTATGTATTTAATTTTGGGAGGGCAAATGTAAAGATATTTTTCGAAGCAGGGCGGAGGCAAATGGATTTTGTTGGCGAAACTCGAATACTTTAAATTGACTACCCTAAATGGCAAAATGAAACTCCTCAAGCCTCATTTTATTGCAATTCGCTATTTTCGATTATAGCCCTTCGTTTTTGTAAACAACTGCTAAATAGGCAAAACTTTGTCACCTGGCAGACTAAACATCAAATTTGACACCATATATTGAATAGACTCCAAATTTAAGATTTTGACACAGTTTATTGAATAGACTCACTCCACAGTTTATTGAACAGACCCCGATTTTATAGGGCTTTCGAAAGAATGTTGATGATTCTATTCAGAATAATGATTATCCTATCCAGAATAATGATTATTCTATCAAGAGTAATGATTATTCTATTCAGAATAATGATTATCCTATACAGAATAACGATTATCCTAACTAGAGTAGTGATGATTCTATCCAGAGTAATGATTATCCTAACAAGAATAACGATTATCCTAACAAGAATAACGATTATCCTAACAAGAGTAATGATTATCCTAACAAGAGTAATGATTATCCTAACAAGAATAATGATTATTCTAACAAGAATAACGATTATTCTAACAAGAATAATGATTATCCTAACAAGAATAGCGATTATTCTAACAAGAATAACGATTATTCTATTAAGAATAATGAAAACTCTAAAAAAGGGTAGTAAAACCCCAAAACAAGAATAATTAACTATACATGTTAATATTCTGACTGTTACATGAGTATTAAGACCTAATAAATCCCTCCCCCCAAAACATTATAAAAGATTACTTATTCATATCACATCATATACTTTTCTCGATAGTGGGTGTTAAATCTTTATTATACTTCTATTATCAACTCATTATTTGTGAATTAAACTTGAGATACTTTGTTTGTCGGCCTATCAATTATTATTACATTTGCCCCGAAATTTTTAAACAAAGCGAACACCCTACAAGAAACTTTTCACCAGAAAAGCAATTCTGAAACCGCTTTCATTCAGCAAAAAACTAATAACTTAAATAATAATCAAAATGAAAAAACTATTACTATCTGTAATTGCACTATCAAGTCTTACAAGTGCTATGGCACAATGCAGCGATATCTTCATCTCTGAATATGATGAAGGTACTTACAACAATAAAGCTTTGGAGCTTTATAACCCAACAAATCATGCAATCGCATTCAACAACAATTACCGAATGGTTCGCTATAACAACGGAACTTCGGCAGCAGCGGGTGAAGCAAACCCTCAAGCGATGATTAGCCTTGGCACTCACGTGATGCAACCTTATAGTACTTGGGTAATAGTTATCGACAGAAGAGATACAACCATTACCTCTGGAACTGATGTGGTTGTTTTTGCTGGACTAAGAGCGCTTGCCGATACATTTTTATGTACCAATTATAACATCAGTTACACCATGAACTTCAATGGAAATGATGCTATCTCAGTACAAAAAACTACAGATGGTGGTACTACTTGGAATTATGTTGACATATTTGGTATGATGGGCGATGCGGCTATGGTTACTTCAGCATCATGGAGCGATCAACCTCCTTATGACGGTAGTGTTGGTGCTTGGTGGACATTAAACCATACATTAATCCGTAAACCAACCGTGACAGGAGGAGTAACCACGAATCCTTCTCCAGAATTCAATGTAACTGTTGAATATGACTCTTTACCAGTGAATGATTGGTCGAATCTTCATATTCACAGCTGTGTTTGCAATACTGGCATCAACGAGTTGACTGGTAATGTATCCTTAAACGTTTATCCAAACCCATCAAATCTTGGATACTCAATCATAGCAGCTGGTGAACCAATTGAATTGGTCGATGTTTATAATATTTTTGGTCAAAAGGTACTATCAACCCAAGGCAACAGGGCAAATAAAATGAAGGTAGAAACATCATCGCTCACAAAAGGTGTTTACATCGTAAAAGCTCAATTCCCTCAACATAAAACGTCAACTGTAAAACTGACCATACAATAATTCACAAACTCGACAGGACTTAACCCCTGTCGAGTTAATTATTTCCCTCTAATGAAAAGAATTTTTATTTTCCTCCTGCTAATTTTAAGTGTCTCCGTTTTTGCCCAAAAAGGAGAAATCAGAGGAACTGTAAAAGACCCGACAACTGGCGAAACCATTATAGGTGCGAATATTGTGTATGGCCCAGGAAAAGGAACCGTAACCGATATAAATGGAAATTTCTCCATCCCTATTGATTCGGCAGGAACGTACAACCTAGTCATATCATATGTAGGTTACGAACCACAAAAGATGAAAGTAAAAGTGGCCGACAGACCAGTGATACTCTCGTTTGAACTTAAACAAAATTCACTTGATGAAGTTGAGGTGGTGGCTGATGTTGCTAAAACCAGAGAAACACCGATCGCATTCTCCAACGTATCTCAAAAACAAATAGAGGAAGAACTTGGAGTAAAAGATTTGCCAATGGTTCTCAATACCACTCCGGGCGCCTACGCCACAGAACAAGGAGGAGGAAACGGAGATGCAAGAATCAACATGCGAGGATTCGACCAACGCTACATAGCTGTAATGGTAGATGGAGTACCAGTAAACGATATGGAAAACGGAGCCGTGTATTGGAGCAATTGGGATGGACTAGGCGGAATTACACGTTCCATGCAAGTTCAAAGAGGTTTAGGAGCATCAAAATTAGCTTTGCCTTCAGTAGGAGGAACAATTAACATACTTACAAATGGAATCGACCAAAAAATGGGAGCATCCATCAAACAAGAGTTTACTGATTATGGATTATACAAAACTTCTTTCGGCTACAACTCAGGTCAACTGAAAGGTGGTTGGGGATTCGCACTTGCAGGCTCTCGTAAATGGGGAACCGAATGGGCAGATGGAACTTATGTTGACGGTTGGTCGTACTTTATGAAAGTACAAAAACGTTTCAAAAAGCATCTATTCTCGTTTAGTGTTAACGGAGCACCTCAAGCTCACGGGCAAAGGTACACAAGGATGCCTATTGCCGTATTAAGCAAACAAATGGCACAGAAATTAGGAATAAACGCTGATTCTGTTTTAAAAGTATCGCCTTATACAAATGTCTCAGGGGGCGAAAGGGGACTAAAATACAATCCCGATTGGGGAATGTTAAATGGAAAAGAATTCAGTGCCGAATTCAATTTTTTCCACAAACCTGCTTTCAATCTTTCTCATTTTTGGACTCCGAATGATAAGCTCACTGTATCTACGGTAGCATACCTTTCAATAGGAACAGGAGGAGGAGCATACATGATTAATCCTGGCTCTGTCAATAGGCTTCCTGATGGCACTCAAGATATGCAGAGTGTGTATGATGGTAATAGTAAAGCTAAGCCAGTTGCGTTTTACAGTTCCATTGAGCACGCATCCACAAATTATTTAAGAGCACAACGTAACGACCATATATGGTATGGTGTACTTTCGTCATGGAATTACCAAGTTAATAGAAATCTTACGACCTTGGTTGGAATCGATGGTCGTTATTACAAAGGTACTCATTTTCGAACTCCTTTGGATTTAATGGGTGGCGATTTTGCAATTGACTATTCTGACAAAAACCAACCCGTTGGAACAGGAAATGGAAGTTATTATGTAAAGAAAGTAGGTGATAAAATAAGTTTCTACAACGACAACAAAGTAATGTGGGGTGGTGTATTTGGTCAAGCCGAATACAAAAAAAACAAATGGAGCGTATTTATTACCGCTACCGTTTCTGATAAAAGTTTCCAACGAATCGATTATTTCAAACCTAGAGATCTTGTCATTGATGGTATCACATTTCCTCAAGCCGTAGGATACGGACAAGCACTCTATTACAATGGAAGTTCATATCTGATCTCTACAAATGGAACCTCAACTCATGATGGCGAAAGTACTGTTGTTGTTAATGGCGACACCACTTTCCTTGGTACAGGTATCTACCGAAAATACATTCTAAACGCAAAACGATATACCAACCAGTCAGCAGAAGCTCGTCCGAGTACCACGGATAAAAAATGGTATGTTGGTTACACCTTCAAAGGAGGGGCTAATTATAACATTAATGACCATCACAATGTATTTATAAATTTAGGTTATATGAACATGGCTCCGAACATGAATGCTGTATTCGATAATAGCAACAAATTATTTGCAGAAATAAAAAACCAGCGCATATACGCAATCGAAGGAGGATATGGCATCAAATATCCTCGCTTTGTTGGTATGCTTAATTTGTATTATACTTATTGGAAAGACAAGCCTGTTCCAACCCCTCCTCCTGTGGATGGAGTAACTTTTAATATTAATGGAATTGATGCAATACATAAAGGAGTAGAATTTGAAGGGAAATACCAACTGTTAAAAAAACTTGAAACAAACGCAACAATTGCCATTGCCGACTGGAGAACAGTTTCTGCAGCCACTGCTTATATCGTTGATGATGCAGGAAACATATTAACGACAGTGAATTTTAGTGCCAAAAATGTACACGTTGGAGATGCGGCACAATTACAATTAGGTGGCTCTTTGCGATACGAAGTAATTAAACACTTATACATCAAACCACGTTACATGTTTTTTGGCAAACACTACGCTAATTTCGACCCATCTACACTTTATGGCGCCACTGCAGACCGCGAATCTTGGAAAATGCCTAGTTATGGCTTATTCGATTTATTCCTCGGCTATGACATCAAATATTGGAAACTTAAGTTTAGCATTTCGGCTGGAGTTTCCAATGTGCTCAATACTGTTTATATTACCGATGGCGCAAACAACCTAGGAGGTGCAACTAATTTTGATGCAAATTCCGCTCTAGTATACATGGGCATGGGTAGACGAATGAATGTTGGATTGAAAATCGGATTCTAATTTTCGCCAATAATTAAAATGAAGAAATGAAACATAGGATTGATTTTTGCGTATTCAACTACTTTTAGTTTTCAAAACACAGAAACAGAATAAAAAGAACTTAATTTGCCAATAATAGAAATAGTGAAGCAATACCCAAAAGAAAGCAATAACAAAAAAGTAAAATAAATTAATAATAATAAATCAAAAAAAAACAAAATGAAAAAAATTACAACTTTAATACTATTTGCTGTAATAGCCAATAGTGCAGCATTTGCACAGGCTGTACTTCCTGTATCTTGGGGGTTCGCAGGCTCAACACTACCAGCTACAGGATGGTCGACAGCAGGCACAGGCTTTGCTTATTACACTGGGTCTGGAAATCCTCAACCAGCAGCCAAATTTACTGCAGCCGGAGATATGCTCATCATCAACTTTAATAGCACACCTGGTACTTTGACCTACGACATCGCTGGAAATCCTCCTCCATCTGGAACTTGGGCAGGGAACTTTGCAGTAGAAGAATCAGCAAATGGAACCACTTGGACTACTGTTATAGCCTATACCGCTTTGGCACCTGCTGCCACTTATGTAAATCATTCAAACACTTTATTAAGCACCAGCCGTTATGTACGTTTCAATTTCGTAACTCATACCGTTGGCAACGTAGGTCTTGATAATATCAACATTTCTACAGGTGTTTCCAGTACACAAGAAATGAGTGTTCTGCAAGGTGCTGCGTCCATTGTTAATGGAGGAACTTACACAGCAGGTTCTGCAGTGGGTACTCCATTACCTATCACATTTACAGTTGATAATCTAGGAACTACAGGAGTTCTTAACGTTACAGCAGCTACACTTTCTGGCCCAGCAATGGCCGACTATAGTGTTACCACAGCTATGCCACTTACCATCGCGGGATTAGCCAACACACCATTAATGGTTACATTTACCCCATCAGTTGCAGGTACTCGCAATGCTGTATTAACATTAGTAAACAACGACCCTACTGCAAATCCTTACATCATCAACCTAAATGGCATAGGTGGAACTCTAGCTTCAGAACCAACATCACAACCAAGCTCACTTGTATTTCCAGTCAACAAATCATATCGAATAATAGGTTCGTTTACTGCGGCAGCAGGAAGTCCTGACGGATATATTGTTTTAAGAAAAACAGGAAGTGCACCTACAGATTTACCTGTTGATGGTGCCGTTTATCAACGAGGCGACATGATTGGAACATCAAAAGTGGTTTATTCATCAAACGCTACTGGTTTTATGCCAAACGATATTAGAGCAAATACTCAATACTACTTTGCAATATATGCATACAATGGCGTAGGAACTTTCAGAAATTATCTTACTACATCGCCACTTACTGGAAATGTTACTACCTCTGGAACTATGGTGACTCCAGGATATTACAGCAGCATCACAACAGGAGCTTCCACTTTTGTTACCGACCTTCATACTCTGACAAATACCCATACTATACAATTGTATAGTAATTATGGAGCTAATATGATGAATCATTTATATCAACGCGATACGACTGGTAACACACATGTTGCTACTTGTGTATATAGCGGAGAAAATATTGTTTATACAGGTTTGTTTGATTGGGTAACCAACAACATGAGTCGCGAACATACTTATTGCCAAAGCTGGCAGCCTACTGTGAACGATCCAAGTTTCACAAGCCGTCCTGAGTACAATGATTATCACATGATCACACCAACAGACCAAAACAATGTAAACGCAATAAGAAGTAATAATCCATTAGGAATTGTTGTTGGTACACCAATCTACACTTGGATGGGTTGTAAAATAGGCAACGATGCAAACGGTCACAAAGTATTCGAACCAAGAGATTCCGACAAAGGTGATGCTGCTCGTTGTATGTTGTATCAGTGTATATGTTACACTGGAACAGGAACTAATGGAAACACTGATGCTACATATGGCGGTAGCTGGTCGTTGCCTAATTACATCAGTGGTGCAATTCCATACGGACAAAACCAGAATGTTTTGAAATTATGGAATCAATTAGACCCACCAGATAACTTCGAAATTTCTCGCAACGATTATGTTGATTCATTACAAGGAAATCGTAATCCGTTTATCGATCATCCTGAATATGTTTGTTACATCAATTTCGACAGTATGATTCATATTGCTGCAGGATGCAACATTGGAATTTCAGAAAACACAGTTTTCTCTTCAATCACCCTTGCCCCTAATCCAAGCAATGGTAACTTTATGATTAATTATGTTTCCGCACAACACCAACAAGTATCAATTAAACTTTTTGATGTGGTTGGTCGCATGGTATTTAATAGTCAGGAAAAAATGAATGAAGGATTCAATTCAATCGAAATGAATATTCCAAACATTGGTAAAGGCGTTTATTCCATTGAATTCATCTCCGAAACTGGAAAACAAACAAAAAGATTAATAATCGAATAGATTAATGAAACTAAAAAGCCACTGCGAATTATTTTGCAGTGGCTTTTTTATTGGATAAAATTCATCACGGTTTCAAAAAACTCTTTAGGCTTTTCGGCATGTACCCAATGTCCAGCTCCTGAAATGGTTTCGAGCATATTTCTCGAAAACAATTCTTGTATCATCGCCATGTCGTCATCCTTAATATAGTTCGATTTATCTCCTCGAATAAAAAGTGTAGCCACATCACATCTATTATCAGTTGGTGTTTCGGCACCAACGTTTTCAATTTTATTGGTAATTACTTTCAAATTAAATCGCCAAGCCATTTCTCCGTTTTCTTTCCAATAAATATTTTTCAAAAGAAATTGTTTGGTGCCAAAATCAGTGATGTAGTTTGATAAAACAGTTTCTGCTTCCTTCCTTGTTTTTAGTTTAGAAATGTCTACCGCATTCAATGCTTCCAATACTGACTGATGATGGATTGGGTAATATTTTGGGGAGATATCAACCACAATTAATTTATTAATTAATTCAGGATAATCAATGGCTAATTGCATAGCTACCTTTCCTCCCATCGAATGGCCTATCAAATCTGCCTGTTGCAAGTTGCAGTCGGTAATCAATTCCAATACATCTTTACTCATGGTTTCATAGTCCCATTCATCATCATGTGGCGACAAGCCATGATTTCTGAGGTCGATTGTAAATACTTCAAATCCTTTTTCAGCAAAGAGTTTTGCCAATGAATTCCAATTATCACTTTGACCAAACAAGCCATGAAGAATTAGCAACGGTTGCCCACTACCAATTTTCCTGTAAAATAGTTTCATTGGTTTACTTTTAATTGCCGAATGTAAAGTTGTATGGTGTTTTCAATTCCAAAGTAAAGAGCATCCGAAATCAACGCATGACCAATTGAAACCTCTAGCAATTCGGGGATGCAAATAGCAAAGTACATTAGATTCTCGATACTCAAGTCGTGTCCTGCATTAATGCCTAATCCTAATTCGTGAGCTTTTTTAGCAGCCAACACAAAGGGGGTAATTGCTTCTTCCTTATTGCTGACGTAATCTCTTGCATACGATTCGGTGTAAAGTTCAATTCGATCGGTACCTGTTTTTTTTGCACCCTCTATCATTCGAATATCAGCATCCACAAAAATAGAAGTTCTGATTCCTACTGATTTAAATACCGCAATTATTTCCTTCAAGTAATCAGCATTGGTTATTGTATCCCAACCATGATTGGAAGTCAACTGTCCCAATTCATCAGGGACAAGAGTCACTTGTGCTGGCTTCACTTTCAATACCAAGTCTACAAATTTATTTTCTTTGGGATTGCCCTCAATATTAAATTCAGTTTTAAGCAAGGGTTTTAAGTCCATCACATCTTGATATCGAATATGCCTTTCGTCAGGTCGAGGGTGTACTGTTATTCCTTGTGCACCATAGCGTTCGCAATCTCTGGCGAATTCCAATAAGTCTGGAACATTCCCTCCACGAGAATTACGAAGAGTTGCTATTTTATTAATATTTACACTTAACTTTGTTGCCATATTTTATTTAATAAAGTGTAAAGCTAAAAAATTAGTAAGTTTGTAATTGAATAAATAAATAAAATGTTAGCAAAGGATTTAATTACTGACGATATACCTCCTCTAAAGACCAATGATACTGGCCTTATGGCAATAAATTGGATGGATGAGTTTAAAGTTTCGCATTTGCCTATCGTAAATAATCATGAGTATTTAGGATTAATATCTGATACTGATATTTTGGACTATGATATAACGGATGACGAATTGGGCAAATGCAAATTGTCCTTAATTCGTCCTTATATCTTAGGATCGCAGCATATCTATGAAGCCATTAAAATGATTTCGATGATGAAATTAACGGTGCTTCCTGTCTTGGATGATGAACTCAACTACATTGGTTTAATACCAGCCTCTGTTTTAATTCATGAATTCGCAGCGCTTGCAGCCACTCGAGAACCCGGTGGAATTATTGTCTTGGAAATGAACAATCACGATTATACATTGACACAGATAGCTCAAATTGTTGAAAGCAATGACGGCAAAGTTCTAAGTTGTTATGTAAATCATATCCCAGATTCAACAAAGATGGAAGTGACCTTAAAAATCAATCGAGAAGACCTTTCAGCCATATTACAAACATTTTATCGCTACAATTACAATGTGAAAGCATCGTTTCATCAAAGCGAATTTAAAGATGATTTGAAAAATCGATTCGATTCATTTATGAATTATTTGAATATATAATAGTCACTCAAAGTTAATAACGGCATACAAGTCGGACCCAATGAAAATAGCTATTTACGGAAGAAATACTAACGACAATGTTTCCCAGTATATTCAATCTTTGTTTCATAAGTTGAATGGATATAAAGCGGAGTTGTATGTTTACGAGCCGTTCTATAAATATATTAAGCAGAAAATCGAAATCTCTGGAAACATCAAGACTTTCAACACTCATCTTGATTTAAAGAATAAAGTTGATTACCTATTAAGCATTGGAGGCGATGGAACAATTCTCGAAACATTAACATTTGTTCGCGATTCAGAAATCCCTGTCTTAGGAATCAATACTGGTCGATTAGGTTTCTTAGCAAATGTAGCGAAGGAAGAGGTGAATAGTGCAGTTGATGCATTGGTGAACAAAAAATATTCCATTGAAAAAAGAACCTTACTTAGTGTAATTAATCCAAAAGATTTATTTGGTGACGTAAATTATGGATTGAATGAATTGACCATCCTGAAAAAGGATTCTTCCTCCATGATTACCATACATACCTATATTAATGATAATTTTTTGAATTCGTATTTTGCTGATGGTTTAATAATCGCTACTCCTACTGGCTCAACAGCTTATTCATTAAGTTGCGGAGGACCTTTGGTAATGCCTGGGTCGCAGAATTTTGTCATTACACCAATAGCTCCACATAACTTAAACGTTCGGCCTTTAGTAATCTCTGATAACAACATCATTAAATTAAAAGTAGAAGGAAGAAGCCCTAACTATTTGTTATCACTTGATTCGAGAAATGTAGTAATTGATTCTTCTATTGAAATTGTTTTGCAAAAAGCAGAGTTTGCGATTCACCTTATTCAACTAGAAAATCAGAATTTTTACACCACCATTCGCAATAAACTACTTTGGGGGTTGGATAAGAGAATTTAATTCACTTCTACCATATTTGTCAGTGCAACAAAATCAGCAACTGAAAGTTCTTCTGCTCGTTGATTCAAATAATGATGTGCCAGAAATTCAGGTTTAAGTTTGAAAGCTCGAATGGAATTTCGTAATGTTTTTCTCCGTTGATTAAAGCCTGCCTTCACCACTTGTTTGAATAATTTCTCATTACAATTTAATTGTTGCACCTTATTTCTTGTCAATCGTATTACTGCCGACTTCACTCGTGGAGGAGGATTAAATACAATTTCATTTACTGTGAATAGATACTCAATGTCGTAAAACGCTTGTAACAAAACACTCGTAATGCCATACGTTTTATTTCTTGGTTTAGAGGCAATCCGTTCGGCAACTTCTTTTTGAAACATACCAACAACCTCAGGAACTTGATTTTTATGATCTAATATTTTAAATAAAATTTCAGTAGAAATATTATAAGGGAAGTTCCCGATGACGGCAAAATGTTCATTATTGAAAAGATTTTCAAAATCAAGTTTAAGAAAATCACCTTCAATTATTCTGTTTTCGAGAATAGGGAAATTCTTTTTCAAATAGGCTATCGAATCCCAATCAATATCTATAATGTGAGTTTCGAAAGCAGTTTCAGTAATGAGGTATTTGGTAAGTACCCCCATACCTGGACCAACTTCCAGAATTTTATTATAGAGATGAGTGTGTTTTAAACTTTTTACAATATCAAGGGCGATTCCTTCATCCTTTAGGAAATGCTGACCTAAGTGCTTTTTTGCTCTTACTTCGTCTTTTTCTTTCATACAATTTCGAGTAATGTTCTGAAAGAAACAAATTTATTCGCAAATTTCTCCGCATGTTCCTTTTGAAGTCTTGGAGCATGTTCTCGTTGATATTCTTCTAGGTCTTTCATGTTAACGCAAGTATATTGTATGGAATAGGTGGTTCCTTGTTCTTCATCTACCAATACCTTGCAAATTTTATTCTCAACAAAATAACCTGTTCTCATCACATCAGGAACATGTATTTCTTTCATCCAGTTCAACCACTCTTCACGCACATCGTTTTCGATGTTTACTGTCACATTATATATTATCATAGGTTATATCTCATCTCTTCGAAAATCGAAGAGTCTTTCTTAAATTTAGTTGTTTACTTATTTACAACGATACGCGTTTAGGGCTAGTTAATACCATCTCCTCTCAGCCTTCTAAAACGTTTACGAGATTCTACCACGTATGAGCTAGCAGGATATTTTTCTAACAATTGTTGATATAGTTCTCGAGCTTTGTCAACGTTTTTAAATTGATTTTCGGTGATGTCTGCTAATCTAAAGAGTGCATCATCACCCAAGATATCATCACCGTATTTTTTAACAATCGTATCATAATAATTTGCAGCTTTTGTATAGTCGCCATGCTTTATTGCAATGCCCGCTTTTTTGTTTAGAATATCATCCGCTAATGCATGATTTGGAAACATACTATTAATAGAGTCAAGTCCTTTGAGTGCTTCATCGTCTTTGTTCTGAAAGGCAAGTAAATCAGCTCTTGAAAACATGAGCAAAGGAGTTTCGTTGGTGTCAATTGCAGTAGCATCGCTTATGGTCATTGATAAATACATGGCATCATTCGCAATTAGTTTTGCTGTGGCTCCTTTTAGTACATCCAATTGAGCTTGTGCCCATTTGAAATCTCCTGTGTAATAGGAGATTTTAGCATTTCTAAATTTTGCTTCTTGTCCTATTTCATCATGTTTAAAGGCTTTCTCCACCTGTGAGTAACGAAGTGACGCTTCCCAAATATCACCAGTCATTAACAAAATATCTCCTAATTCCAGCTTGCATTCGGCTTGTTTTTGTTTAGTTAATTGTGGTAATGCAATAGTTTCTTCCAATAAGGCAATGGCATCATCAGGTTTATGTAAATAAAAAGCCTGTAGGTGAGCAAGGTTTTTTAATATTGGTTCGGTTTCTGCCGACTTTCCAAGTTCTGTGATGGTTATGTTGAAGTTCTTTTCTAGTTCTGTCAAATCAACAAGAGTATAATTCCCTTTCGACACAATTTTTGTGTACAACACATTAATTAATTCAATACGGGAAGTGATGTAATAAGCATTATCCTTTCCCTTCGAAATCACATATTGATAGGCCTTTATTGACATATCGTAACTTTCGTTTTGTGCGAATAATTGTGCTAATGCCACTACTCTTCCTCCATCTTCTTTCTTGCGTTTATCGAGTGCTTTTGCTTGTACAAATGAGCCTTCCCAATCTCTTTGTTGAATTTGAATCCAAATCAAGAATTCAGAAAGAATTGTTTTGTCTGGGCTTTTTTGAATACGTTTGAGCAGTTCTAATTTCAATAATTCATTCTGTTTTTGGTCAGAATCACTAGCAAAACTAGTTTGAAGAGAATTTTGAACGGTTTGAATGTACGAATCGTTTATTTCAAGAGCGTCTAAGTATTCATTAATCATAGCTACCTTATCTCCCTTTTCACGATAAATATTGGCTAGTTCGAAGTTGTATGGATAACTGTTTTGTGAAATCCTTCTTCCTTTCAAATAAGTGGAGATAGCATAGTCGTATTGGCGAATAGAGATAAATGAATTTGCTAAAGTAAAAACTTGATCGTCCATTTTGATTGATTTTACAGCTTGCTCCCAAGTATTATTTGCCTTATCAGGCTGTTCGGATCGATTATATACTGTGCCTAGGTCGGCAAAGAAAGTTAAGTTATCAGGATACTGTTTAATTTGTTTCTTGACAATTTTCTCTGCTTTTTTAAAATCTTTTGTTTCAATTAAACAATTCAAGTAAGGAAGATAAAACTGGTCGGGTGATTTTCGATTATACAGTCTTTCATAATAATCAAGTGCCTTATCAAACTCTCTATTTTTGTAAAATTGGTCGGCAAGCTGCTCGTCAGGACTTGGTTGAGCAACTATTTTTAATTGCACCATCAGTAGGAGGAATAGCACGATAATATTTATTGTTTTCTTCATTGTTTTCTTTTCATTTGGTTTTTTAAAACAAACTTAATTACCTAATTTGCATTAGGAATAACCGAGTATTTCGAGCACCACTGCCTTGGCTTCAATATCCAAACCATTGCGCAAAGTTAACAAACTTCCTTGTTTTAAATGTTCCCCAAATCCATGTGGAGCAAAAAGTACAGCATTTATCACTCGGCTTTCGTTCTGTTCTAGTGGTTTTTTATAAAATTCTATTTGACATTCAGTGCCATAACTTTTTGCTCCTTTCAAATAAGCCTGAGGCCTGTAGATGCCCATCAACTCATATTTAGTGACATTTTCAATCAGAATTTTAACTTTTAGATATTTCTTATAATAAATCATCCTCAACAAATATACCTTTGAAAAACATACAGTCTGTTATTAATTCCCAAAATACTCACCTTTTCAATCAAGTTGCTCCAGAAAAGAAAGTGCAAAAATGAAATTTTTTAATGACGAATGGAAAAATTTTCTATATTTGCATCCCTTTTCGAAAAAAGGAATAAATAATTATTAACAAATAAAATTAAAACACAATGCTAAAAAGTTATGAAACCGTCTTCATTATGACTCCCGTTTTGTCTGATGAACAGGCAAAGGAGACGGTAAGTAAGTACAAAAAGTTACTTACAGACAATGGATGCAAAATTGTTCACGAAGACCATTGGGGTTTGCGTAAACTGACGTATCCGATTCAGAAAAAAACAACAGGTTTTTATCACGTAATCGAATTTCAAGGCCCTGCAAAATTTATTGCTGACCTTGAAGTGGCTTACAAACGTGATGAGCGTTTACTTCGCTTCCTAACTGTTGCCCTCGACAAACATGCCGTGGCTTATAGTGAATCAAGAAGAAACAAAACAAAACAAGTAGTTGCTTAATCTAATTTAAAAACAGAAAAAATGGCAGAACAAAGATCAGAAATCAGATATCTTGCACCTCCTACAGTGGATGTGAAAAAGAAAAAATATTGTCGCTTCAAAAAAAGCGGTATTAAATATATTGATTACAAAGACCCTAATTATTTATTGAAGTTTATTAATGAGCAAGGTAAAATTTTACCTCGTAGATTAACAGGAACATCAGTAAAATATCAGCGTAAAGTTTCTAAAGCTATCAAACGTGCTCGTCACTTAGCTTTATTACCTTATGTTGCCGATTTGATGAAATAGAACACGTTGTTTTATTTTTGATAAAGTCAAAGTAATTAAAATTAAAAAAAGAAACTAAAAATGGAAGTAATATTAAAACAAGACGTTAAAAACCTTGGATACAAGGATGACGTAGTTAAAGTAAAAGCCGGATACGGAAGAAATTTTTTGATACCGAAAGGAATTGCTGAAATGGCAACCGTTTCTTCAAAAAAAGTATTGACTGAAACTGTAAAACAACGTGCTTTTAAAGAACAAAAAATCAGAACTGCAGCCGAAGCTGCGGCAGGTAAATTGAAAGATTTAGTAGTAAAAGTGGGAGCTAAAGTAGGAGAAACCGGAAAAATTTTCGGTTCTGTTACTACTGTTCAATTAGCTGATGCTATCAAAAAAATGGGTTACGATGTGGATAGAAAAAACATCAAGATGAGTGAAGACGCAGTAAAAACCGTTGGAACTTATACTGCTGAGGTTCGTTTTCACAAAGAAGTTACAGGTACTGTTACTTTTGAAGTTGTAGCTGAATAAGCACCGCTTTTAAGAACAAATAAAAAAGGCTTTGCATGGTTTGCGAAGCCTTTTTTATTTTATCAATATCTTTGCATAAAATAGAAAACACGTGAAAGAACAAAATGATTTAAAGATGATTGCCAAAACCATATTTGGTTTAGAAGAACTCTTGTCGCAGGAACTACAACGTTTGGGAGCTAAGGAAGTTGAAATCCACAACCGTGCGGTAAGTTTTGTTGGCGATAAAGGTTTTATGTACAAAGCCAATTTGTGTTTACGCACAGCGTTAAGGGTGTTGGTGCCTTTTCATACATTCAAAGTTGCTGATGAGAAGATTTTATACGATGCTATTCAAGGTGTAAATTGGGAAGATTATATGAATGTTTCCGATACGTTGGCCATCGACACTGTACTCAGTTCCGATTTGTTTACGCACTCGCAGTACATTTCTCAAAAAGTAAAAGATGCTATTGTTGACCAGTTTCGAGCCAAACATGGGGAACGCCCTTCCGTGGATTTGGACAAACCAACACTTCGAATAAATGTACACATACATAACGATACTTGCACTATAGCTTTTGACAGTTCAGGAGAGTCTTTGCATAAACGAGGATACCGTGATAAAACAAATTTAGCACCTATCAATGAGGTGTTGGCTGCTGGACTAGTAATGCTAACAGGCTGGGATAAGCGAACCAACTTTATTGACCCAATGTGTGGTTCGGGTACTATTTTGATTGAAGCCGCTTTAATTGCAAATAACATTCCTCCTGGTTTTTATCGCGAGGATTATGGTTTCGAACGATGGGAAAAATTCATGGCTTTTGACGAAGAGCTTTGGAACACCATCTTTGATGCGGCCATCAATAAGATTACAAATCACGAACAAAAAATTATGGGTGGTGAACTTTCACCAAACGTTGCTAAAAAAGCAAAAGAAAATGTAAAGCTTGCACGTGTTGATGACATTGTATCTGTTAAGAATTGCGATATGAAAGATTTTGAGGTGCCTGCAGGAAAAGGGGTGGTGGTGATTAATCCTCCGTATGGCGAACGTATGGATAAAGATAACATCGAGGAGCTTTACAAAATGATGGGTGATACATTCAAAAAGAATTTTCAAGGTTATGATTGCTGGATTTTAAGTTCGAATATCGATGCATTGAAAAATGTAGGACTACGCCCATCCCGGAGAATAACTCTATTTAATGGCCCTCTCGAATGTAAATTCTTGAAATACGAAATGTATCAAGGAACAAAGAAAATTCATAAGTTGGACGAGGGATATAAAAGACCTACAAAGAATATCGAATAGTACGTTTAATTGTAAAAGGATGAAAAAAATTGCTGTATTTACTTCTGGAGGCGATTCGCCTGGAATGAATGCTTGCTTACGAGCGGTTGTCCGTACCGCTATCTATCACCAGATAGAAGTTGTAGGAATTAAGCATGGGTACGATGGAATGATAAATGATGAATTTGTTGAAATGGATGCAAAGTCGGTGGCAAACATTATTCATCGTGGTGGCACTATCTTGAAAACAGCTAGAAGTAAGGAATTCATGAGTTTGGAAGGCCGTCAAAAAGCCTTAGCCAATTTAATGAAACATCAGGTTGAGGGCATTGTAGCTATTGGCGGTGATGGTACATTTTGTGGTGCATTGGAGTTAAGTAAAATATGTAATATTCCAATAGTTGGTTGCCCTGGCACCATTGATAACGATTTAATAGGAACTGATTTTACCATTGGGTACGATACAGCAATCAACACCGTTGTAGATGCAGTAGACAAAATTAGGGACACAGCCGAAAGCCACGATCGTTTGTTTTTTGTCGAAGTGATGGGTCGGGATGCAGGGCTGATAGCCTTAAGAGGAGGCATAGGTGTGGGTGCCGAGAGCATAATTATTCCAGAGACGAAAACGAATATAGAGGATTTAATCAAACGATTGGAATCGGGTAGAAAAAGTAAATCATCCAAAATAATAATAGTGGCTGAAGGTGATGAAGCTGGAGGAGCATTCAAAATTGCTGAACAAGTAAAAATGCGATTGCCCGAATACGATACTCGTGTGACCATACTCGGTCATATTCAACGTGGAGGAAGCCCTTCTGCTATGGATAGAGTGAATAGCAGCAGAATGGGTTTCGCTGCTGTTGAGGCTTTGATGCAAGGACAACGGAATGTGATGATAGGTATAGTCGACAGAAACATCAACTATACCGCTTTCGAAAATGCTACCAAACATATTCAGGAGTTAAATCCCGATTTGATGCGTATGGTGGGTATCTTATCTCTTTAACTTTTTCTAAACATTTATTCATTATTGCTGTTTTCAATAAAAAAAATATAACTCTTGAAATCAATACTAACACTCCTCATTTCATCCACCTTGTTATTTAGTGGATGCTCTTTATTTCGTCCATCGCCTGAGCGATTATTTAAACGCGCTCTCAAAAATCAACCCTTCGATGTCATCATTGTACCGGGTTGTCCTTATGATGGTAAAGATTGGAGTTTGCCCATGAAGGGGAGAGTATTATGGGCATCTTATCTAATCAACAAGGGAATTGCCAAAAATGTGATTTTCTCTGGAGGTTCGGTTTATACCCCTTATGTTGAAGCGAAAATAATGGCTTTGTATGCAGAGCAACTTGGGGTATCTCCTGACAAGATATTAATTGAAGATAAAGCTGAACATACCACCGAAAATATTTACAACTCTTATTGGATAGCCAAAAGTAAAGGATTTAAAAAAATAGCAGTAGCCTCCGATCAGTTTCAGTCGCGTTTACTCATGGGATTTACTAATAGAAGATTCAAACTGCCCATCGCGCACATTCCATTTGTGGTCGATACTCTTAAAACGATTGATAAAGTACATCCTGTAATTAACCCTCAGTCGGCTTACGTTGACAATTTCAAATCGATAGTTGAAACACAGTCTAAATGGCATCGATTCAGAGGAACTCGCGGTAAGAACATTAAATTTCAAAAGGAATAGCAATTTTATTTATTTTGAATGCAGTTTTAAGTGTTAGAATTAGCTAATTTAAAATTGTAAAACCGGAATTCAAGAAGTATTTCTGTCTTTGGTATTTTATGATATAAAAGACTTCTAGAAATTTGTTCGCGAATATAACTATACCTTAAACCCCATCTTTTCCCTTACACGATGTAAGGTGGCACTTGCGATGACCCTTGCTTTTTTAGCTCCAACTTCTAGTTTAGCTTCTAACTCATTACGATTGTTCATATAGTAATTATAAGATACTCTCGCATCGTGAAACCGTTCTAAGAGTATATTCAAGAGTTCGGTCTTAGCATGTCCGTATCCATAACCTCCTTTCAGATAATTGGTCTGCATTTGTTTGGTTTCTTCTTCAGTTGCTATCAGTTTGTAAATAGCAAACACATTGCAGGTATCAGGGTTTTTAGGACTTTCGAGTGGAGTAGCATCTGTTACAATACTCATCACCACTTTTTTTAATTCTTTTTCGGATAGAAATATGTTGATGAAATTATTTAGCGATTTGCTCATCTTTCTTCCATCAATGCCTGGTACTAGCTTGGTTTCTTCATTCACCTTGCCTTCAGGCACCACAAACACCTCACCATAATGGTTGTTGAATTTATCAGCGATGTCTCGAGTCATTTCCAAGTGCTGAAGTTGATCCTTTCCAACTGGTACAAAGTTGGCATCGTACAAAATAATATCAGCAGCCATGAGCACTGGATATGTAAAAAGTCCTGCATTCACATCGGCCAAGCGCTCCGATTTATCCTTGAAGGAGTGGGCGTTGGCGAGCATGGGAAATGGTGTAAAACAATTGAGATACCAAGTGAGTTCGCAAACTTCTGGAACATCACTCTGACGATAAAAGATATTTTTATTCGTATCGAATCCAAACGCTAACCATGCTGCAGCCACCGAGTGAGCACTTTCCTTAATAAATGCTGCATCCTTAATGGTTGTAAGCGCATGTAAATCGGCAATAAAAAATAATGAATCGTTTCCTTTTTCTTTTGATAGTTCAATGGCAGGAAGAATGGCTCCCAAAATATTTCCCAAATGAGGAATATTTGTGCTCTGAACTCCTGTTAATATTCGCGACATAGTTGACTAAACCTTTAATTGTTTTTCGAATCAAAGATAGGATAAATTTAAAAGTGAAAGTTTTCGAACTAAAAACTTGTTTGGTATTCAATAATAATAAGTAATTTAGCATTCCTTTTCTACAACATTGTTATAGATGAAAAAAATTCTTCTGTTATTAGGTATCCTTATCATTGGTTTTACCAATGTTTACGCTACTCACAATCGTGCAGGGGAAATCACTTATAAGCACATCTCTGGTTTTTTATATGGCATTACAGTAACCACGTATACCAATACTTACAATACTAGTGCCGACCGTTGCGAAGTTTCCGTATTATTTTGGCATGGTACTCAGTACATCGATAGTATTGTTTGTCCACGTACAAATGGTAATCATTTCGATTGCCCTTCTACCGCTGATGGGCAGCAAGTGAATTCGATTTTAGGTACAAATCAATACCCGAATACCAAGTACAATCATTACTATGGTGAATTCACTTTTCCTGGTGCAGGTACATTTCAAATGACCATGGACGACCCTAATAGAAATGCGGGTACTTGTAATATTAATGGTGGGAGCAGTTCCGACCAAATTGCTTTTTCGTTGATTACAGAGGTCGTTCTCAATCCATTTCTTGGTGATAATGATTCTCCTATTCTGCTTAACTTGCCCCTAGATCAGGCTTGTGTTGGTGTTTGTTTTACTCATAATCCAGGAGCTTATGATGCGAATGGAGATAGCTTGTCATATAGCTTAGTACCTTGCGCTGATACACGTGGTACACCCATTTCCACTTGGGTTTATCCACCTAATATGTCGGCTAATGATATGGATGTGCGCAGAGGTGATTTGGTATGGTGCTCTCCTAATCAGGTATGCAATTATAACATTGCCATCAAAATAAAAGAGTATAGAAGGCTTTCGGGTTCCACACATCGATTTTACATGGGATACGTCATTAGAGATATGCAGATTGAGGTGCAAAGCTGTGCTAATAATCCTCCAGTGATAGAACATGTGGACGATACTTGTATTGTGGCCAATACTCATCTCCAATTTTTAGTCAATGCCACAGATGTTGAGTTTAATGTCGTCACGTTGGAAGGAAATGGCGGACCATTTCACGTTACACCTACCGCTACTTTTAGTTCTTCGCCAACGTTCTCGCCTGTTTCAGGGGCATTTAATTGGACTCCGAATTGTGCTGAAGTGCAATATTTACCTTATCTAGTAACCTTTAAAGCAACGGATAGCAATCCGAATACACCACTTGTGGATTACAAATCAGTATTCATTAGGGTGATAGCACCAGCGCCAACAGGAGTTACTGCTACACCAAATGGCTCAAGTATTATTGTTGATTGGAATGATGCAGCTTGTCACGATAGCGTTGGGGTGAACCCTTTAGTAGGTTATCATATTTACCGAAGCAACAATTGTATTCCTTTCTTTCACAGTGTTTGCGAGACAGGCTTGCCAGCTTCGGCAGGATATACATTGATTGCCAACACAGGGCCGAATACTACCATCTTCACAGATAATAACAATGGTCAAGGATTGATAAGTGGTATTAGTTATTCCTATATTATAGTAGCCTATTATTCCGATGGTTCACAAAGCTATGCCTCCGACAATGCTTGTGTATCACTCGTACGCGATGTTCCAATCATCACCAATGTAAGTGTGCTGAGCACGGGTACCAACGATTCGATTTGGGTTCATTGGATAAAACCATTGGCAGGCGCACCTAATTTAGATACCATAGTATATCCTCCTCCTTACGAATATAGATTGATGCGTTCACCAGGAATCACAGGCAGTCTTAGTTTTTCGCAGGTTGCAAGTTATATTTATCCTTTGCAATTTTCTCAAATCACCGATACAGGATTTGTTGACTCGGGAATAAATACGCTTGACTCGGGATATACCTATCGAATCGATTTTTATTCCAACGCTACATTGGTAGGTTCTACCAATTCAGCATCTTCTGTATTTCTTAGTTCAACACCTGCGGGTAATCAAATCACTTTATCATGGCAAGCTATTGTTCCTTGGGTCAATTATAAATATTATATCTATAAACCAAATCC
Source organism: Bacteroidota bacterium (assembly GCA_037131555.1). GTDB lineage: Bacteria > Bacteroidota > Bacteroidia > 2-12-FULL-35-15 > 2-12-FULL-35-15 > 2-12-FULL-35-15. Next base: position 63,308 of record JBAXQU010000001.1, on the reverse strand, counting down.
ACATGGTTCGCAGAACTTTGTACTGTATGATAGCACAAACACGACTACCTACGTTGATACGAATGTGGTGAATGGTCAAGTGTTCTGTTATAAAGTTAGAACAGTTGGGCAATTCAACGACCCACTTATTCCTCGACCATTATATAATATGTCGCAAATAAGGTGCGAAACCCCTATTGACATTGTGCCACCTTGTCAGCCAAACTTTATGGTGGAGAACGATTGTGGTATTTTTCAGAATGTAATATCGTGGACCAATCCAAACACGTATTGTTGTCATGATGCAGTGGGCTATAATGTATATTTTGCGCCAACCACAGACGAAGCCTTGGTCTTGATTTACACTACAAATGATGTGAGTGTAACCAGTTTCACGCATCAGTATTTATTCGAAGGGGTGCAATCAACAGCAGGTTGTTATGCTGTAACCGCATTCGATTCAGTAGGTAACGAAAGTGTGATTGTTACTAAAACCTGTGTAGACAATTGTCCTGAATACGAATTGCCAAATGTGTTTACTCCTAATGGCGACAACATAAACGATATGGTGACTCCATTGCCAGGCTATCGTTACGTAAAAGATATTGAAATAAGAATATACGACCGCTGGGGATTACTCATGTTCGAAACGAACGACAAAGATATTTTATGGGATGGGAAAAACTCAAGTACTAAGATGATGTGCCCTGATGGGGTTTATTTCTACGTATGTACCGTGAACGAAATACATGTGGATGGAATTATTCCACGAGAGTTAAAAGGATTTATACAGCTACTTAAAGAACCATCGGGAGCTGCAAGATAATAAGCGTATGTTTTCAGGAATAATTGAAGGAGTGGGCGAAGTAGTAGCCTTGCAAAAGGAACAAAGCAATCTTCACCTATCAGTGAAATGTGATTTTATTCACGAGTTGAAAGTTGATCAAAGCATTGCCCATAATGGAGTTTGCCTTACCGTGATATCCATCAGCGATAATAGTTACACCGTTACAGCCATTAACGAGACGTTACAGAAATCAAACCTTGGAGGGTTGGAACTTGGCAGTAAGGTGAACTTGGAGCGTTGCATGAAACTTGGCGACCGCCTAGATGGCCACATTGTGCAAGGCCATGTAGACCAAACCGCAACTTGTTCCCATGTTTCGGAAACGAATGGAAGCTGGATGTTTACTTTCGATTATGATGCATCAAACGGAAACATTACGGTGGAGAAAGGTAGCGTAACGGTGAATGGTGTAAGTTTAACAGTGGTCAATTCTTTGCAACATTCGTTCTCGGTATGCATTATTCCTTATACCTATCATCATACCAATTTCCATACTTTTAAAGTAGGAACCAAAGTGAATTTGGAGTTTGATATACTTGGCAAGTACATCAGCAAACTGATGAACAGATAACCTTCGAAAAAAGTTTCGTTTATTTAAAACACCTTACTCGCTACTCTGCGAGTAACTTCGGAAGTGCCCATGGTGTAAAAGTGAAGACAAGGGACCTTGGCTTGTATCAATTCTTTCGATTGCTGAATGCACCATTCAATACCTACTTCTTTTGCTTGTTCATCTGTTTTACATTTTTCAATTTGTTCCAACAAAGGTTGTGGAATGTCAATCTTAAATATTTTAGATAATGTAGTAGCTTGTTTTTTGGAGGTCATTATTTTCAAACCGGGGAGAATAGGAACGTTGATGTCCATCTCGCGGCATTTGTTTACAAACGAAAAATATTGTTGATTATCAAAAAACATTTGAGTGACGATGTATTCAGCACCAGCGGCTATTTTAGCTTTCAGGTGTTTCATATCCGAAATCATATTAGGAGCTTCGAAATGTTTTTCGGGATAACCAGCCACACCAATGCAGAAATTGGTAGGAGCTACATCGGCCAAATCGTTTTCCATGTATCGTCCATTGTTCATTTGTTTTATCTGTTTCACAAGGTCGATGGCATAATGATGTCCGTTGGGTTCAGGAACAAATTCGGGTTCGCTCTTTATCGAATCGCCACGCAAAGCAAGTACGTTATCAATACCTAGGAATTGCAAATCGATTAGAGCATTCTCGGTTTCCTCGCGAGTGAAGCCTCCGCAGATGATATGCGGCACAGTGTCGATATGATATTTATTGATGATGGCTGCGCAAATACCAACCGTTCCTGGTCGTTTGCGGATGCTTACTTTTTCCAAGTATCCTCCTTCACGTTTTTTGTAAAGGTATTCTTCGCGATGATAAGTAACATCAACAAAGGAAGGTTTGAATTCCATCAACGGGTCGATACCATCGAATATCGATTGTATGCTCTTCCCTTTTAATGGAGGAAGAATTTCCATAGAGAATAAGGTTGAATTTGCTCGGTTGATGTGTTCGATTACTTTCATTGGTTTGGATTAAGGTCGCAAAAGTAAGCATTATCCAAATTGAAAAGAGAACTCACCCAAAAATACTAAGTTAATGGTAGTTAATTTTCGAAATCTTTCATATCGAGCGGATGATTCGGGCTGAGGCGTTTCACGGTTTCCCAAGCTAATGAACCATTCACACTGTCTTTGTTCAAATAATAATGACCTCCTAAGTTGTACCACGCTTCCACATTGTCGTAATTAAGTTGTGTTGCTTTCTTAAAACAATTGATGGCTTCACCTCGGTCGCCATGTTCGCTAAACCCATTGCCCTGTTTGTTGAACACGTTACTCAGATACTCAACCCAATACTTAGCTTGTGGGTCGTTGGGGATGAGGCGATAGGTTTTGGTCCAGTACTCTGCTGTTTTGTAATAATCTTGCAATCCGAAATAAGCCGAACCTAGCTCCATGGTAGCAATGGGGTTGTCGGGATAGATTTGAATACAGCGCTCGCCATAGTAAGCTGCTTTTCTGAAGTACTCTCTTTTCAGGTCGATATTAGTTTCTTTGTTTGCTTTTAAAATATACAGTTCTGTTGCATATTGATTGGTGCGTTCGCTATTGGGTGAAGTGGACACATCAGTAAGGTTGAGGGTTTCGTTGTTTTCCCACACTCGGTTGCGTACTACTGTTTTTATAGAAAACAAAACAACCACCACGGCAAGTAAAGCAGTGGAAAGCACCTGCGATTTTTGTTCGAAGTGCAAATAAAGCGAAGCGATGATGATGCAAAAAGCAAGCGAGGGCTGAAACAGAAACCGCTCGGATAGCGGTGTGCCCACATCAACAAGAAAATTGCTGAACAAAGAAATGGTAACAAAATAATAAAGGATACTGAACGAGTAGATGGATTTCGATTTGAATTTCATCAAACCATAAACCAACAAGGCCACGATGACAACCAACGATACCACGAATTCGACTGAGGCCAAGGAGATATACGGTATTTGATTAAAGCCATAATCCCACGAGAGTGGATGTGGGAAAAACAACAAGCCGATGTACTTCAACAGAATAAACGTTTTGGTGGCAAAGGCCTGAGAGGCTGTTGCCCACATGAATGGCGAATTGAGCACTATGAGCGGTGTGGTGTCGTGAGCATTGCGCGTTGCAAAATAACGAATGGCAAGAAACAAAACCGATACCAACACCAATGGAAGGGCATAAAGCAACGATTGTTTAATGGTTCGGTTGTAAAAATAATACATCACCAGCGGCACCACCGCTACAAAAGTGATGGCGCTTTCGCGCGTAAGCAAGGCAACGAAAAAACAAAGCAAGGCGAGCGAAAGCTGCACATAGCTTTGCTTCAAACTATATTGAATAAAAAACTTGAGCGAAAGCACCACAAATAGAAAAGTAATTAACTCATCGCGACTTTTTACGTTGGCTATCACTTCGGTGTGGATGGGGTGAGCTACATAAATCAAACAGGTGACAAAAGCCAAATACTCGTGCTGATGCTGAAAGATGGAAGTGCGCAGCAAACGAAACAAAACCAGCACCAGCAATAGAAATATACTTAGATTGATGAGGTGACTCACCATAGGGTTGCGACCGAAAAACTGATACTCCACCGCAAAGGTAGCCGTAGAGAAAGGACGATAACGAGCCTGCGTGAGGTTGGCATGCGAACCTTTGGAACCATCTAGCAAATTGCTTGTGAATATCTCGGGTATTCCGCTAATGCCTTTTTCTACCATGGTGTTGGAGCTCATCACCACAGCATCGTCTAAGGTGTATATACCAAAAAGCGTATTGAAATTAAGGCCTATTGCCAAAACTAGCAAGCTGATGACTTGCAGTGTAGGAGTGAATTTGAAATTCTTAATTGACATAATTGATAATCGGATGACGATTGAATAACGATGATTGATTAACGCAACAAAATTATCAAAAATAGATGGGCGATTTTCATGAAAATGCGAAACATGATGAATGTTAGTTATTGGTAAACTTGCGTTGACGAATAGCTAAAAGCTAAGGAAGCGAGAACGAAATCATCCTTCATCATTTCAAACTTTTTTTTGGTGAAGAATTGCTCCGCAGAAATAATTCCAAACCCCATTTCGGCCAAAAATTTTGAAGAAATCATGTTGGCGAAACCAAAAAATGGATAAAAAACCACCCCTCGCAAACTTGCGATTGATGTTCTAAGAACAAAAACTAAGGGTCGCAATAATGCGAACCTCATCCTTGGTCAAAATTTACCCTTCCGCAAACATGCGAGGGGTCGGATTGGTTGCAATTCTATCGTTCGCAAACATGCGAGGCATAGCCTTGCGCGCAAGGCTGCCCCTCGCATGTTGACAAAAGGGGGGTGTTTTTGCCAGTTTTTAACCAGTAGACTTGCGAACTATCGCCTTTTATGGCATTAAAAAACAGTAATATATGAGATTTTTATAGAGAAAAGAGAGAGGGTTGGTCACTTATTTTGGAGAGGAGTGGAAGTTGTTTTCCCAAAAACTCGAAATTTTGCCTTCTTCTACCTTCATTTTGAAAAACGAACTCCCTTTTTTCGGAAAAACAACTGTCCGAAAAATGAAAAAAGCAGAAAACATGATGCGGGAAATGTTAAAAATTGACCGAAAAGGGATACATATATATTGTATAGTTGAGGCACGAAAAAAATAGGTAATTTGTAATCTGATGAATAAACTTCCGAAATACGAATCTACGAATTAAAATTTAGGAATTATAATTTAGGATTTAGGATTTGAGACATGAGAGCAAAACTCTGCGAGCCTCAGCGGTTTTTAACTCTGTGTTCTCAGCTATAAATAAGCAACAAAAAATCAGTTACGAATAACTATTCGCTATTGGCTTTTCGCTATTGCCTTCTTTGCGCCATAGTGTCTTTGCGGTAAAGAACAACCATGCCCCTAAATCACCACCTGCATTTACAAGCCACGGGCAATATCCAAATACTTTTTCCCATTGATGGTATCGCCAATGGTATTATATGTAAGCCCCAAAAACTGGAAAGCACCTTTATATTTAGGATTGAGTTCAGTGGCACGGTAGAAATTGTCGATAGCAAGATGCAGGTATTTGTCGGCAGTATCTTTGTTCTTGCTTCGCACAGCAGCTTGTCCTATCTCGCCATACGCACTACCCAAATTGCAAAACGAGTCGGCATCCAACGGATTTAGTTCGGTCGATTTCTTAAATTCTGCAGCCGCCTCAGGATATTTTGCAGTAGAAAAATAACAGGTAGCCACATTGTTATGATACGAAGCAGTGCCCGAATTGAGGTACATGGCCCTACTATATTCTTTTAAAGCCAAATCATAATTTTTATACTCGTACCAAATCCTTCCAGCCACATTATGTGCATCGGGCATCTCCTCATATATACTCAGCGCTTTATCAATTTCTTTTTGAGCAAGAGCAAATCGTTGCTTCCTCACATCATCCGACAAACCAACTAAAGAGTCTTTAAGCGTAAGGTTGTCGGCATGGAAAAGCAAAAGGTGCGAACTATTGGGCACGGTTTTCAAATCGGTTTCGTAAAGCGTCACACCATTGTTCCAAGCTTTGTTGCGCGCAATTGTTTTGTACGAATACAAAACCAATATCAACGCAAACCCACCAACGATGGCCTTATTAGTGCTCAGCACCGCTGATAGTTTTTGATTGAGGTTCTTCAAATCCATCTTAGCCAAGGTAGCAATGGTCCATGCCAAGGCCAAGGAGAAAGCAATGGAAGGAAAGAACAAAAGTCGCTCAGCAAGGTTGGTACCTATCACCATAAATAGATTGGAAGCAATGGACATGCTGATGAGGTAAAACAAAATGCAGAACGAAAGAAAGTGTTTTGATTTAAGGCGAACCAAGGCATAACCCAACAAAGCCACATGAACCAGAAAAGCCAACAAGAAACCAAGGTTGGCAGCAGTAGTAACAATGGGAATGGTATTGAACGAATAGTCGCTCGACAGCGGATGAGGAAACAAAAGCAGCAATAAATATTTTCCTAAAATAAAAATGGCAGTAGCTTTTTGTTGAAAATAATTAGTTGCCATCAATATCGAATTGTCGGTAGGATGAATATTAGGAACCCCAATAGTTCCCATTACTTTTAAATGAAGCAAAAGATAAGCAATGGCCGTAACGGCAGTAACGGCAGTTATTTTAATCGTTTCTTTAGAACTAGTACTTGTAAAGAAATAAATCACAAGAGGAACAATGCCAACAAAAATAATAGCCGATTCTTTCGACAACAAGCCAAGAAAAAAGCAGACGATAGAAGCAATGAGGGCAATAATTTTTTTCGAATTAAGGTAATTCGAAATAGAAAGCAACGAGAGGATTAAGAAAAAGGCCGCCATTATTTCATCTCTACTCTTAATGTTTGCCACCACTTCGGTATGGATGGGGTGTAGTGCAAAAATTAAACTCGCAAAGAATAAAACATAAGGATTCATTTTGATGTATCGCAGAAACAACAGGAAAAGCAAAACGCAAGTGATGGAATAAAAAATAAGATTCATCAAATGCCCAAGGAAAGGCTTGTCGGGAGCCAACTGCCACTCGATAGCAAACATTACTTTGGTCAGCGGACGGTAAATACCATGGTCGTTGTTCACATAACCTTCTCTATAACTCGATGACAGTATTTGTTTGATAGAATGCACTCCACCTTTGGTTAACACATTCTCTTTAATCACAGCCGCATCATCCAATACATAGCGGTGATGTAGGGTATTTGCATACAGCAAAAATGAGGCGATGAAGAGCACAACGCAAAGTTGAATAACAGTTTTTCGGTTGAGCTTATTGGTGTTGGTACTCGCGTTATTTGGTTTTTGGTGCTTTTGCTTTTTATTGTTTTTTGTAGATGTCATACCTAACTAAAAAGTAGTTTATTGTTCAGTTGTTCTGTAAATTTTTGCAATCAAATCCTTATTAGCCGCCATGATGACTTTTCGTTTCAACGAAAGTTTCGGAGTCATTTCATTCTTATCGATGGTCCATTCGCGAGCCAGTAATTCAGGGCGTTTTATCGTTTCGTAATGAGCAAGTTTCTTATTCACCTTTTCTATCTCCTCCACTATTCTCGATTTTATTTCCGCATTTTTAATAAGTTCTTCGTTGCTGGTAAATTCAATTTTATGGAGCTTGCAATATTCTTTTAGATAAGCAAAGGAAGGAACAATAAGTGCCGATGCATATTTTTCATTCTCTCCTATCACCATCACTTGTTCAATAAAGGGTGATTCTTTAATTTTATTTTCAATCATCACAGGGGCAATGTATTTGCCTCCCGAAGTTTTGAATATCTCTTTCTTACGATCAGTAATTTTAAGAAATCGATTGTCAAGAAATTCTCCAATGTCGCCAGTATGAAACCAACCCTCTTTGTCAATAGCTTCTTCAGTAGCATCTGGACGATTGAAATAACCCAGCATAACATTAGGACCTTTCACAAGTATCTCACCATCTTCGGCAAACGACACCTTTACACGTTCTATCACCGGACCTACCGTTCCAAAACATATCCCATTAGGAGTAAAATTATTTACCGCAATCACGGGTGATGTTTCAGTCAATCCATATCCTTCGAGACAAACAATTCCAGCAGCATTGAACACTCGAGCAAGTCGAGGTTGCAAGGCCGCACCTCCCGATGCAACGGCCACAACGTTTCCGCCTAAGGCCTCACGCCATTTAGTGAACACTAGTTTATTGGCTATTTTTAATTGAAGTTCGTACCACCATCCATTGGCTCCATGTAATTCGAAACGCAAACCTAGATTAACTGCCCAGAAAAAAATGGCTTTCTTAATTCCCTTTTGTTCCGAACCTTTTGCAATAATTTTATCGTACACCTTCTCGAGCAATCGAGGGACAGTAACAAATATTTGAGGCTTCACTTCTTTAAGGTTTTCTCCAACTGTATCAAAGCTTTCGGCATAATAGATAGAAACACCTAAATATAAATACAAGGTATTCAACATGCGTTCGTAAACATGGTTCAATGGCAAAAAGCTTAGCGCTTTCCATGACGAATGAAAAGGAGCTAACACCTGACAAGCAATTGAATTGCTAATTAAATTATCGTGCGAAAGCATCACTCCCTTTGGATTTCCAGTTGTGCCCGAAGTGTAAAGGATAGAAAACAAATCATTGGGCTTGATTGAATTTTTAATCACATCAATCTCCTTCGATTTATTATTTTGCTTGCCAATATTCACCAATTCAGTCCAATGATTGGCCCCTTCAATATTGTTGAATGTATAAATCCCTTTCACCGAAGGAAGTGTTGCAGCAACAGCTTTTACTTTATTGTACAAATCAATTGACGAAACAAAAACGTATTTTATTTTGGCATCACTAAAGATAAAGTTCAAATCGGTTTCGCTGATGGTTGGATAGATAGGGACACTAACTGCACCGCTTTGTTGTATGGCATAGTCAGCAAATATCCATTCCGGTCTGTTGTTCGATATGATTCCAATTTTTTCTTCTCTCTCAATCCCTAGTTGAAGAAGACCATAACTTAAATAATTGACCGTGTCGGCAAATTCTTGAGTAGAATATTCTACCCATTTGCCATTTACCTTAGCTGCCAAAGCATTAGGTTTGTTGTACTTTTCCAACAACTGTGGAATGATATCAAAAATTCTTGTTACCGCCATTGTTTGAATAATTAGTTTTGAATCGTTACTAGTAACGTCTTATCTTTACGCTTTCAAAAATAAATTATTTTTTTGATTAATTTACTTTAATCTTTTCACCAAATGAGAACTCAACTTACCGATAGCTTACAAATAGATTTCCCAATGATAATGGCTCCAATGTTTTTGGTAAGCAACGAGGCCATGATAATAGCCGCTATGAACAACGGTATTGCAGGTTCGTTTCCGAGTTTAAACTACCGCAAAGATGGTGAATTGGAAAAGGTTTTGGACCATCTAAACAATGAAAAAGAAAAACTCAGTGTAAATGGAACCTACGGTATAAATCTAATTGTTCAAAAAACAAACCCTTTATATGAAAAGCATCTGAAGATTTGTATTGAAAAGAAAGTTCCCTTTTACATTACTTCATTAGGTAACCCAAAGCAAGTAATAGAAGAAGCACACGGCTATGGCGCAAAGGTGTTTTGTGATGTTACCAATATAGCTCACGCACAAAAATGTTTCGAATTAGGATGCGATGGTTTTATAGCCGTGGGTCAGGGCGCAGGAGGGCATGCAGGGCCAAACCCCTTGCAAGTATTAATTCCGTCATTGCATCAACATTTCCCAACAAGCATTGTTATTGCGGCAGGGGGAATAGCAACAGGTGCAGGAGTATTGTCGATGCTATCGATGGGAGCAGCTGGAGTATCTGTAGGGACACGTTTTATTGCAACTCTAGAAGCAGGCGTAAGTATTGAATATAAGAATGCAATTGTCAATTCTGAAATGCAAGATATTGTTCTCACCGAAAAAATATCAGGAACACCCTGCACAATCATCGATACACCTTTTGCAAAGAAGATAGGTTACAAACAAAATTGGCTTGAGAAACAATTGTCGACTAACTCTAGAACTAAAAAGTATTTTAAGATGTGGGTTCAATTGAGTGGAATGAAAAAGTTAGAGGCTTCTATTCATCCAGGCAACTATCAAACTCTTTGGTGTGCTGGACAAAGTGTAGAATTGATACATGAGATTTCCTCAGTACAGGAGGTTATTGAGCATATAAAGCAACAAACTCAAACTGCTTACCAAGATTTAAAATCTATTTTTTAAAAATCAATTTCCAATACTACAGGACAATGGTCGGAATGCTTTGCTTCAGGCAATATGGCCACACGTTTCATTTTCGATTCTAAGTTCTGGCTCACTAAATTATAATCAATTCTCCACCCAAGATTCTTTGCCCGCGAATTAAATCGGAAACTCCACCAAGTATAGTGGTGTGGTTCTGCATTGAAATGTCGGAAGCTATCGATGAAGCCTGTTTTCATAAACGAATCAATCCATTCGCGTTCTTCAGGAAGAAAGCCGCTGCTTTTTGCATTGCTCTTAGGATTATGAATGTCGATGGGTTGGTGGCAAATATTGTAATCGCCACAGATAATCAGTTTCGGTCGTTCCTTCTTTAATTTATTGATGTATTGTTGAAAGTCAGCCAGCCATTTCATTTTAAAAGCTTGTCTTTCTTCCCCACTGCTTCCACTTGGGTGATAAACACTCATTACCGAAACATCACCGTAGTCGGCACGAATCACTCTTCCTTCAAAATCATATTCTGCTATTCCGCATCCGTATTCAACATAATCGGGTTTTGTTTTAGAAAAAATAGCTACACCACTATATCCTTTTTTTTGGGCTGGATACCAGAAGTGATGATATCCTGCCTCTTCAAATACATTCAAGTCTAATTGAGATGGCTCGGCTTTTAACTCTTGTAAACACAATATATCGGGATTAGTGGCTTTGAGCCAATCGATTAATCCCTTGCTCATTGCTGAACGAATACCATTTAAGTTGTAGGTGACAATTTTTTTCATCTCTTTGCGTTTATATTTTAACGCTACAAATGTATAAAATGCTTTTGTTTGCACATAATTAGTAATTTTATTCTGTGATAATTAAAAAGGGCATTGTTTTTATATTGTTTTTTATAGCTGTGAGTTGTTTGGCTCAAGTCACTAACACTTCGCGTATAAAAACTATTGACCTCAGTAAAGATACTATCCAACTCGATTCACTAAGTATTGTTCCCGGGAGTTTTGCCATTGCTACACCTGATGGAAAACAAGTTGATAGTTCATGTTACAAAATAATTTATGCAGAGGGGAAGTTATTCATCAACAAGACAAAGATAAAGGAAAACACCAACGCTCCAAGTTTGATTTTGTCGTATAAGACTTTTCCCTATTTGTTTTCAGAAACGGTGCGACACAAAGATATCAATCGAATTAGACCCGATTTGTTTGGCAATGCAAATCCATTCAGCTATGACATAAAGTCTGATAATGATGATATTTTTAAGATGGAAGGACTGAATAAATCAGGAAGTATTTCCAGAGGTTTTACTGTTGGGAACAATCAAGATATGATTGTCAACTCCAATCTTAATCTTCAATTATCAGGACATTTAAGTAATAATATTGATTTAGTTTTGGCTGCCACCGACAATAATATCCCTATTCAAGCCGAAGGTAATACCCAAAAATTACAAGAATTTGATAAGGTATTTATTCAATTATCGAATGCTAATTCGAAATTAATTGCTGGCGATTTTCAACTTGTACGACCCACAGGATATTTTATGAATTTCAACAAAAAGGCGCAGGGTGTTAGTTTTTCAACCGCAGTTAAAACCAATCCCGATTCGAAAATAAAAAGTAAACAAGGTATTTATAAAACATCATTGAGTGCAGCTGTTTCGCGCGGAAAATTTGGTCGCAATCAGATTCAAGGCATTGAAGGAAATCAAGGTCCTTACCGTTTGAAAGGAAATGAAAACGAACCTTACATTATTATACTATCAGGCTCGGAGAAAATTTATGTGGATGGGAAAGTGGTAGAACGTGGACAAGAAAACGACTACACCATCAATTACAACACCGGTGAAATTATTTTTACTGCAAAGCAACTCATCACAAAGGATAAGCGCATTGTGGTGGAGTTTCAATATTCTGATAAAAATTATGCTCGGTCTTTGCTTCATTTTGGAAACGATTACGAACAAAATAAATTAAAAGTTCATCTTCATATTTATTCGGAACAAGACAGTAAGAATCAGCCATTGCAACAAACTTTGTCGGATGATGACAAACGATTGCTTTCAAAAATAGGAGATACCTTATCGCGAGCGGTTACACCAAGCGTTGACAGCATAGCTTGGAATGCGAATGAAATATTGTATTACAAAACCGATACGACTATTGGAACTCATCTATACAAAAAAGTATTTGTGTACAGTCCAACAAAAGTATATGTAAGAAACGGTTTGGTCGATAGCACCCATTTTAGGGTGACCTTTAGTAATGTGGGTGCCGGGAAAGGGAATTATAATCAAATAATATCTGATGCAAATGGAAAAGTGTTTCAATGGGTTGCACCTAGTGTGAATGGCGATACATTGCACGGAAGTTATGAACCCGTGATTCAATTGATAACACCAAAGAAAAAACAAATGGTTACAGCCGGATTCGAATATGTTTTTGATAAAAACAACAAACTCACAATGGAAGCTGGTGTGAGCAATAATGTGCTAAATACCTTCTCAACTGTCGATAGTTATGATGATGTAGGTTATGCACTCAAATTGAATTATGATAATGTTTCGTCCATATCAAAAGCAGCAAGTACAGATAGTACGAAGCATGGAATGAAATTACTTAGCAACATAAACTATGAATATGTTCAAAAATATTTTTCACCAATTGAAAGATATAGAAGTATTGAGTTCGAACGCGACTGGAATAGAGGAACAACTGCTACACTTGCCGACCAACATATTATTGGTGCATCGGTTGCGTTAGTAAAACGAGGACTTGGAAGTGTTGGATACAAATTCAATACTTTTCAAGAAGGAATGTATTACAGCGCTAATAAACACAATGCGATGTTTTCGGTTTCGAAAAAGGGATTAAGTTTGATGTACGATGGAAGTTTTCTTACTTCATCAAGCGCAACCAATACCAACTTTTATAGGCACAAGTCTAGTGTTGCTCAGAAAATAAAATGGTTGAGTATTGGCTTGAAGGATGAATTCGAACAAAATCAGTTTTCGCTAAAAGGTAAAAAAGATTCCTTACTCTCGAACAGTTATAAGTTCTGGGAATGGCAGGCTTTTGCCCAAAATGCAGATACCACCAAAAATAGATATGGAATAAATTACAAACAACGAATTGACTATGCTGTAAAAGATACACTAGGCAATGCATCTTTTAACCAAGCTACACTTGCAAGAAATTATGGAGCTTTTTTAGAACTTGGAAAGAATGTGAATAGCCAGTTAAAGATTAATGCTTCGTATAGAAAATTAGAAATCTTAGATTTAAAACTCACCAATCAGTTGCCCGATAATTCCTTGGTTGCAAGGCTGGAGTATAGTTTCAAATTGTTAAAAGGTGTAATAAGCTCAAGTTCGTTTTATGAGATAGGTTCTGGACTAGAAGCAAAGAAAGAATATTCGTATGTGCAGGTAACAGCAGGACTTGGCATTTATCAGTGGATTGACTATAATGGCGATGGAATAAAACAATTAGGAGAATTCGAAATTGCACCTATACCAGGTCTTGCAACGTATATCAAAGTTTTTACGCCAACTAATAGTTATATAAAAACGTATAACAATCAATTTAGCGAAGTGCTCAACCTGAAACCATCGGTAATATGGGCAACCAAAACAGGTTGGAAAAAATTTGTGGCAAGATTTAATAACCAAACTTCATATAGAGTGGATAGAAAATCGTTCGATAATATTCTTGAACGAGCTTACAATCCTTTTTTAGTTATCAAGAATGACACAGCTACAACCGCTTTTAAAACATTGGTAACACTCAATTCTTCGTTTAGAAATACCTTGTTCATAAACCAATTGAGTCCTTTGTTTGGTATCGATCTTTCGTATCAGGAGGTAAAGAACAAATCGTTATTAACGAATGGATACGAAGAACGAATGAATGCTTATGAAGAGGCTCGAGTGAGATGGAATTTTATTCAACAAATGAGTTGTAATTTTGATGGAATTTATGGAACAAAGTCAAATTCGTCACAGTATTTTAGTGCGCGAAATTACAAAATCGATTATTATTCAATGGAACCAAAACTCAACTACCAGCCCACTACAGCATTTAGAGTTTCGGTTTCCTTTAAATATAGTAATAAGGAAAACCGTACCGAAACCGATTCGCTTCAGGTAAAGGCTCAACTACAAGATTATGGAGCAGAATTGAAATGGAATGTATTGAATAAAGGCAGTTTTAATATGAAGGCTAATTACATTCAAATAAGTTATAATGCAAAACAATCGAATTCTGCTTTGGCCTTCGAAATGTTAGATGCCTTGAAACCTGGGCAGAACATCACTTGGGGAATGGCTTATCAACGAAATTTATCTAACAATATGCAAATAAGCATTACGTATGATGGTCGAAAATCGGCAGGAACCAATGCGATACATACTGGTGGTGCGCAAATAAGAGCCTATTTTTAGTTAAGGAAATGAGTCTTTAATCTTAATTGTTAGAAATTTTTGAAAACTCGTAAAAGGAATCGCTTGATAATTATCAAGAAATAGTTAGGTTTGTATGCTATGAAAAAAGTGTTTTTGTTTGTAATATTTATTGTTGGATTTTCAACTGCTTCCTTTTCGCAAGCAGGCAAGGAAAGCAGTGCTAAGTCAGGTGGTTTTTTCTCTCGTTTGTTTCATCGTGCCGATAAACCTAGGGCTCAAATGCACCATTTCGATGCTCGTAAAAGAGACCCGAATCAAGATCACAATGGTACCTCGTTTTGGAGAAGTAGAAGAAGAGAATATAAAGTGGATGGCGATGGATTTTCGATGCCATCGAATGGAAACAAGAAACGCGGTAAAAAGTCAGGTATTAAATAAAATAGGCTGAACTCATCCATCAAACTTGTTTTGTGTCCTAGCTTCTCAAATCTAATAGCTTACTTCTCCTTTAAAATATACCTCTAAAACGACTTTGATAATCTAAAAATGAGCGTTTTTAGGTAAAAAAGTGACGGATAGGGTTCCAGAAACAGAATGTGTCGGGTCACAAGTGACGGATAGGGTTTTGTTTTCGTAATGTGTCGTGTCACAAGTGACGGACATGGTTTTGTTTTCGTAATGTGTCGTGTCACAAGTGACGGACATGGTTTTGTTTTCGTAATGTGTCATGTCACAAGTGACGGATAGGGTTTTGTTTTCGTAATGTGTCATGTCACAAGAGACGGATAGGGTTTTGTTTTCGTAATGTCCTCCGTCACAAGTGACGCGCATATTTCGTAATCCGGAATGGTATATGTCACTTTTTTTGAATAACATTTTATTTCTGTAAGTGTATGTATTTCAATTTGATTTTTGCTTTTTCAATATCAAACTTCAAAAGGAAAGTATTCGGATTTTCCTTGAAATACACAACTTGAAATAAATCCTGATTCTTTTCAACGGCAGGTCGCAGATACCGATACACCGAACTATACCCCAGTTTTTCGAGCACTAAATAGTCCACTTTTTTGTCAATAAGATCAGTTATTAGTTCACGGTCGCTTTCGGTATCCTTATAATTAGTTACAAATCCATCCGAAAAATAATGAAACATCCCAGGCTTCCGACAAGCCACCACGAGTTGGTTATTGTTTAGTTTTTTTACATAATCTGCCATATCAAAGTAATTTCTGTATGCAGGTTCGTAATCCTTTTCCATGGCCATGGCATGTATTTGTTTCAACCCAAAAGCATTTAATACCGCCAATGGCAGCAATAGGTAAGGAAGGTAATGAGGCACCAATTTTTTTTGTTTTTCATTCAAATTAACAATCATTTGATACACTCCACCAAAAAGACAAATGGTAAGAAAAGGCGCAAGTGGCCATACATATCGCGAAGAATTACCTTCGTGCCACACCAGAAAGATAGCAATATTGCCAAGTAGATAGAACAAAAACAAAGTTCGGTATCTATTCAATTTCCATGCACCAATAAAAGTGAGGATAAGCACCACACTGCCAATGAGTAAAATGCTAGGAGTTTCATTAGGGTTGATAAATGGGAATACCACCTCAGCAAATCCCTTTATCACGGTGTCAACAAAGTTGGTAAACATTTTATCTAAAAAACTACCAACTGTGTTCAGCTCACCTTGCTCTGGCCGCCAAGCATTCGCTGCCATCATTGTGCTTACGTAACGGCTTTGGAGCCCAAGCATCGAATTTCGAATTATCCAAGGAAGATATAAAAGCACAAACCCTATAATATATACCCCCGCTTGTTTCCATTTTTTTTCGAGCAACCAATGCATGGCAATGGCTCCTACCAGCACAATGCCAATGTTTCTTAGATAATAAGTAGCTACCGAGGATAAAAGAACTCCATAAAAATACTTCGATTTATAGAAGGGAATCTCTTCTTTCACTTTTGTAACATAATAAAAGGTAAGTAATGTGAAGAAAAGATAAGGAATTTCGGACATAATGATGGTGGAAAACCTCAATAGTCCACAATTGAGAATAATCAACAAGGCTAAAGTGAAAGCAAGCGCCTTATTAGTATACAATATAATAATGAGTCTATACATAATGAGTATAACAGCCAAGAACAAGAGTCCATTCATTATTTTTAATGTACTTATGCTTGTGCCCATTATCAGCATGATGCCGGCAAGTAAACTCGAATAGCCAGGCGGAAACCAATTGGAAGGAGGGAAATCGTTAGTATATGGCAAGGCATATCCTTTCCCTTGTACCATCGACTTAGCAAGATTGATATACTCAAAATTGTCACCGTTTAAGTCCAGTTTCGAGTCATATATATAGATATAGGTTAATACGAACACGAAAACCAATAAAAAAGGTTGTAATAGATTAAAAAAAATATTTTTATTTTCTTTTGAAGAATTGAAAAAAATATCTATATCTTTGCTGAAACGTTTAATCATAAGGCTTTCAAAACTTATATTTAGAATAAATTTTATGAAAAATATAAAAAATATTGGTGCAAGATTACACTTTTTTTTAAATCAAAATGGCGATTTTAACAAATTAGGAATATTTACTACTATTTTCCCAATGCCTTGCTACCAAAGCATTATAGATGTTCTAGCCACCAATTTATTTTCAAAACCTGCGATTTCGCATGAAAAAACCTGCGAAAAAACACGATTTCAACTGACAAAGGTCAGTATTTCGTTCAAAAAATGTGCAGACCTTTGTGTCATGGAATTGTCATGGTGGCGATTCAAAAAACAAAAAAATAATAACAAATAAAAACAAAAAAGTCATGAAAAAATTAATCATTTCAGCTGCATTAGGGTTAATGATACCTTTAATGAGCATCGCACAAAGTACCCTTGGTCCTGGGGTAACTGGATCATCTTTAACTGTTGCGGGTTTACCTCACAACTTTTCAACACAAGTATGGAACACATACAATGCTACCACAATGCAAGGAGGTCAAATTTGCCAACCTTGTCACACACCACACAATGCAGATTTGACTGTAACAGACGCTCCATTGTGGAATCACCAATTTACTACTGCTGCATATCAAATGTACACTGGTTTTGATTTTGGTACTTTAGTTTCAGGAGTTTACACTGGTTATGGCGTAACTGCACCGGATGGAACTTCTAAATTATGTTTATCTTGCCATGATGGTTCTATTGCTTTAGGAGCTTACGGTGGACAAAACTTAGGTACACCATTAACAGGTGGAGCTTTGTTGTCAACAGATTTACGTAACGACCACCCAATTTCTATTCCTTATGACTCAGCAGTTGGAGGAGGTCTTCATACACCTACTTATATCTACAACAACTTCAACTCTGCAGCAGGATCAGGTTACATTACTTCAGGAAGAGCGGTTTCAACAAAATTGGATGGTGCAGGAAAAGTACAATGTACTTCTTGCCATGGTGCACACAGCAATAGCAGAGGTTATCAATTAAGTATGGATAACAGAGGTTCTGCACTTTGCTTGGCTTGCCACAAAAAATAATACAGAACAACAAAAATTTGATACTTTTGGAGGGCGAAATATAAAATTTTCGCCCTTTTTTTTAACTCTAAAAAATCTATTATGAATAATCATCTGTTCTCGAAAAATATGAAAAACAATTTAATTCTTTTTCGTGCAACAAACTCCGTTAATTACAGTTTTTGGATTTTCGCTTTTATTACAATGTTTGTTTTTGCAGGGTGCAATGCCAACAAGGTGGCTAACACAAAAGACAATACTAAGCCTCTTGTAATTTATCCTACTCCTCCAGAGCAAGCTCGAATACAATTTTTAACCAAAATTACTAGTTCTGCCGACCTTGGAAAGAAACAATCTTTTTTATCCAAATTAATTCTTGGACAAGAAAAAGCAAAAGCCATGGTGAAGCCTTATGGAATTTCAATTCACAAAGGTAAACTTTATGTTTGCGACCAATATGGTGGAGGAATGGAAATAATTGATTTAGAAACTCGAGATTTTCATTTTTTTCGTCCCGGAGGAAAAGGAATGTTGAGAGCCCCTATAAATTGTTCAGTAGATGACAAAGGGTATTTATACGTGGCTGATGTTGGCCGTCAAGAAATAGTGGTGTTTGATGATAACGGAAATTATGTAAAATGTTTTGGGGAAAAAGAAAAGTTCAAGCCAACGGATGTAGTGACCTATCAAGATAAGATTTTTGTTGCGAATACTGCTATTAGTAAAATCAATGTATATAGTGCAGATTCAACCAACAAATTGTTGTATTCTTTTCCAGATGTTGAACCAACGGATAAGGCCTTTCTTGGAATCCCAGCAAATATTGCTGTAGAGGGAGATAGAGTTTACGCTGCCGATTTCGGTTATTCGATGATTAAACGATATACGATTGATGGAAAATTTATCGACACCATTGGTTCTCGCGGTGATCGTCCAGGGCAATTTTCTAAATTAAAAGGAATTGCGGTCGATCATGAATCAAATATTTACGCAGTAGATGCTGGTTTCGACCACGTTCAAATATTTAATAAAGACGGTAAGTTGCTATTGGTTATTGGAGGTCATTATCAAGGACCAGGAGATTTGATTATTCCTGCGAAAGTGATGATTGATTACGATAATAAAAAGTATTTCGAAAAATATGTTGACCCATCGTATGACTTGAAATATCTAATATTTGTCACCAGTCAGTATGGACCTGACTTAATCAATGTTTATGGTAGAGTCGACCCAAAAGGTGTTTCTCCAAGTAAATAGTATCTTCTTAGGTCTAATAGTTATATTTTAATTCAAGAGAATAGGATTTGTTTTTCAAAATCCCTCAAGAATAGTTTGGAATTGCACCGCTTTTTCAAATCACATTTTAAAAGTATAAGCGGTCTTGAAATTTACCACATTAAGTTATTTTAATTTTTAACAATTAATTAAGCAAGAAAAATTTATTTAAAAAACGTGCTGTAAATCATATTTTTTTTGAATCCATACGTCTAATTTTGTCCAAACAAATAGCTAAAGTATGATTTCAATTATAATTGTCAGCTAACCTTTTATATGAAGAGTGCCAATAAAAAAACACTTCTGAGTTTTTACCTAATCATTGCAGTGCTTGCAATGTTTATGGTACGCTGCACTCCAGAAAAACAATATCGAGTACTTTCATTTTTTTTCGATGGTGTTCCTGACCCAGGCAAACACACAGATGTTAATGAAACTGAAAAGAAAGATACACTTGGCTCATTAACGCAAGTGGTTACCAAGCCAGAGTCGTATTTACACAAGCCGTACGCGGAAGAAAAATGTAAAAGCTGTCATGCGGGTGATTTTTCTAACAGTTTAATTAAACCAATGCCAGAGCTCTGCTATTCTTGTCATGGCGATTTTGGAGACAAATATCAAGTATTGCATGGGCCTGTTATTTCTGGTAATTGTATTGCTTGTCACAATCAGCATGAAGCAAAATTTGAAAAATTACTGATGAGGGAAGGGCAGCAAATTTGTTTGTATTGCCATGAAGAAAAGCAAGTATTGAAAAATAGTATTCATGCAAAAATTGGAACAAGAAATTGTACAGATTGCCATAACCCTCATGGAGGAGATAATTCAGGAATTTTAAGAAAAGGATCATGTTATAATTGTCATGAGAATTTTAATTCGCGCTATAATTTTGTTCATGGCCCTGTAGTATCTGAAAATTGTGGAGGTTGTCATGCTTCACATAGTGTTAAATCTAAAAAACTGTTACTTCGAGAATCACAACAGATATGCTTGTTCTGTCATAATCCTGATCAGGTATTTAAAACTCCTACACATAAAAAAGCAAAAACAAAGAATTGTACCGAATGTCATAACCCTCATGGAGGTGAAGATAAAGATATTTTAGTGGAGTCGATACGACCATACAAAACGAAAACACTGCTCAACATACTTTCTAAGACTGGGCCTGATTCATTATCCTTGATTAAAGGTGTAAATGGTTCAATTGATGGCAATGGCATAGGAAACGTAAATTCTAAAAAAGGAGTTGATTCTTTAAGAAATGTTAAATCAACTAAAAATATTTCAAAGGATAGTAAATTGACAAATGCTACAAAATTGGCTGGAGGAAATATTGCTAAAAATGTTACCAATCCGAATAACGTGAATAAAATTAATTCTGTTAGCAATACAACTGGTAATAAGAAAGGTAATGGAGCATTCATAACTGCACAAAAGGATAAAATCGCTTCGTTGAATAATTCAGCAAAAGATAGTAAATGGGGCAATCCGATACTTCAAAATGGAAGCAAGAATAATGGAAATGCAGACAAAGTGAAAAATTCAGGTTCAACTCAAAGTAATGGTGTCAAAAATTCGGCAAGCAATATTTCGGCAACTAAAAATCCTAAACAGACAACAGGAGGAACTTCGGTTAACATAAATGATAAGAATAAGAATGCTGTTAGTAACAAAGGAGGAACAGTTGGCAAAACCAATCCAAGTGGGAATGTTGCAACGAATAACATAAAACAAGGTTCAAATTCGGAAACTAATGCTAGTGATAAGAACAAAACTTCAGCAAGAAATCAAGGAAGTAATACAAACAAAAATACAACGAGTGGAATGGTTGTAACGAACAACGCCAAACAAGTTACTAGTTCAACAACTGGAACCAGTGCAGGGGATAAGAACAAAACCTCGATTACTAAACAAGATGGTGCTGCCAACAAAAACACCACGAATGGTAAGGTTATAACGAATAACACAAAGCAAGGTTCGAACTCAAATTCAGAAACCAATGCTAAAGATAAAAACAAAACTTCCAATAATAATCAAATTGGTAGTACAAGTAAAAATAGCAATAGTAATGTTGTGGCTAATTCGAATATCAATACACCAAATGGTATTTCTGTCAAGGAAACAAACTCAAGTAAGAAAATTTCGAATGGCACAAATTCAGGCTCTTCAGTTCAGTTTATCAAACCATATATTTATAATCCAGACGAATTGAGAGGTAGAGTGGCATACGCACCGAGAAGCATATATGAAGAGGAGATTTATAAAGCGAAACCATTTATTTCTCCTTTCATTAGGCCAATCAATATTTTGGAGGGGTTAGACGATTTAAATGCTACCAAAACGGAGTCAAATACAAATGCTATTGACAAACAAAAAACTAATTCGAAAACTAAGTAATGTTCAAACTATTTATTAAGTAAAATTGAAATTTAGAAAATACATATTATTGTTGAGTTTTGTTCTGTTAAGAATGATTGCTGTTGCTCAAAATGAGGCGACAGCATTTAAATTCTGGCAACTTACTAGCCTTTCTGGGAAAGTGTTACTTAGGGGAAATTACAGGGAGTCTGAATATTCAATAGGAGATTACAGCGTTCGTCAAACCGATGCATTTTTCAATGGATTATTTCAAGTAAGAACAAAAAGTTTTTTCTTACATCCTAATTTCTGTGAAGTAAGGTTAAATGCGGATTATAACCCACAGTCGAGAAGAGATAATTATATTGGAATTCCAGATTATACCGAAAAATCCAATAGCGGTGGATTAGACTTTTCTGCCCAATTTCTAAAGAAAAAAGCATTTAACTTTAATACAACTGTTAATTTAAATAATACGTTGCAGAATATTGAGAATATTACACGGATTCGTTCGAAAACAAGGAATTACGGGGTAACCGCTAATTATAATAATAAGATCCTGCCAATGTCAGCAGGATACAACAACAATAAATTGGAACAGCAAACAATTGGTTCGGATAGAATTTTCAGACTTAACCAACAGATATTTAATGCGAGTGCAAACAGGTCATTCACTGAACATGACCACACCACTTTGCTGTATTATCACACAGAAAATAAGAGTTCTCAAACCGATAGCGTGTCTTCTGGAGGTTATCAACCATTCACTTATTTGACAACGCTTGATAATTTTGACCTAACAAATGATATTTCTGTTGACAAGCAAAAAAGATATACGCTTACTTCTAATTTAACTAGTTCGGACGAAAGAGGTACCTATCGATTTAAAAGGCTACAGGATAATGAGCGTTTAAACATAGTGTTACCAAGGCGCTTTGTGTTCACAGGAATTTATAATTGGGCTCAAATAGATGGTGATCAATACAAGGTAAATACACAATGGGTGCAAACAGCATTAACTCATCAGTTGTTCGAGAGTTTAAGAACCAGATTGTTTTATGACTACACAGAAAACAATCAAAAAGACGCATATAAGGATCATCGAAATCGTTTTGGAATTGATTTGGTTTACACTAAAAAGATTCATAGAGGAACATTAAACATCAATTATAGTTATGCAAAAGAGTATCAGAAAATAACAACCACAAGTCCTGATGTAATAGTGGTAAGAGAACAATATTTTTTGGTTGACAATGAAGTCATCTTGTTGAAACGACCAAACGTGAATATTAACACTATTGTTGTAAAAGATGTGACAGGAAACTTCATTTATCAACGTTGGAATGGAACTTCAGGTGATTATGAATTGTATGTACAAGGAACGTATATAGAAATTAGAAGAATACCAGGTGGCAATATTCCGAACAACTCCAGTGTATACATAGATTATACTGCCGCACAAGGCGGAACGAATAAATTTAATTTGGATGTTCATTCTTTTTCAGGAAATGTTGCTTTGTTTAATAATATCTTAAACTTTTATTACCGATTTATTAGTCAGAATTATAACGACCTTAGCGTGGCCGAAAGTAAAGTGTTTAACTATTATACTCGCCATGTGTTGGGTGTAAGAGTGGAATATAAACTGATGAGAGGAGGAATAGAGTATGAATATTACAAGAGCACAATAGTTCCTTATCAAGGCATGAAATATTATTTGGCTTTCCAGAAATCGTTAAGTAAAATTACCTTTACAATAAATGGAGATTTGATAGACTATCAAATGACGGATGAAAATGCAAGAAGACAGGATTATATTTTGAATACTAAATTAGCCTATTCAATGTTCCGTAATCTGAGAGTTGATTTGGATTATATGTACAGAAGAATGAATATGAAAGGGAATAGTCTTGATTATCATACAGCAAAATTAGAATTGACAACATCATTCCGCAAACTATTTATATCGGGTGGAACTAACTTTTATTTTAATCAAAATAATAATACGAAAACAGTTTTCAAAGGAATTTATATTCAAGTAACACGAAACTTTTAAACATGAAACACTCACTCTTCTATATCATCTCTGTCGCACTGTTGTTGGCGATGATGGTTGTTAACGTTAACACCGCTTATGGATTTGAATTCATATCGAACGATTCTATTCCTCATAAAACAGATTCAACTTCTACCAAGAAATGCACCGATTGTCATGGTGCTTTGGTAGAAAAACAAATTAAACATATTACTAAAACTGATAAAGGTTGTGCCGATTGCCACGCTCCCGGAAGTCAGGACCACCCGAAAACAGCGATAAACTTAATACAAGCAATGCCCGACCTATGTTTTTCTTGTCATGAAACGAGCAAAAAATTATACGCCACCGCACCTTTTGTACACAAAGTAATAAATGATAAAAAATCGTGCACCAATTGTCATTCGCCACATTCGACAGATGAAAAAGGACTAGTGATAGCAAAAAGAAAAGACCTATGTTTGAGTTGTCATAATAAAGCTATTGTGGTGAGTCCAAAGAAAACTTTACCCGATATGGATAAGCTAGCGAGGACAGCAAAAACAATACACCCTCCATTTAAGAATTGTTCAAAAACATGTCACAATCCTCATGCATCTCAAGATCCACGTTTGTTAGACCTTGCATTCCCTGTAAATAATTATTTGCCAGTAAATGTCGATTCGTTTGCATTGTGTTGGGAATGCCACGAAATGGACCTTGTTCAAAAGGAAAAAACTACTACTACTAGTTTCAGAAATGGAGATAAGAATTTACACTTTGTGCATATACATGGTGAGAAAGGCAGAAGTTGTATGGTATGTCACAATCCGCACGCAACCAATAACCCGTCTTTGATAAGAGATAAAGTAGGATTTGGAAGTTGGGAATTCAGAATGAATTTTCAGCAAACCGAAACAGGTGGTTCATGCGCTCCAGCTTGCCATCAAGAACGGAAGTATACAAGGTAGCGATTCGGTAACATTTTCATTAAAAACTATTTTAATTCTATTGATTCACCCCAACTAAAACTAGTTGGGGTGTTTTTTTCATAAGGTCTCGAATTGCAAAACAAGAAACGGTGAGGATTGATTTTGAAAATTAATTGTACTTTTGACGGAATGAATACAGATGACAAATATTCGAAATTGCGCGAGACATTGATGAAAGAAGGCAACTGGCCAAAACTCTATATGTTCAAGTTTATTATACCTGCCTTGAATAGAGAGATTGCTTTGGTTGAATCTAAATTCTCGGATGAGTCGGTAATTACTCAGAAGCAATCGTCAAACGGAAAATACATTTGCATTACGGTGAAAGAAGTAATGCTTGATGCCGATTCGATAATAGCGAAATACAAAGAAATGGAAGGAATAGAAGGCTTGATGGCTTTTTAGACATCCAACTACCTATCGCGGCTGCCTTCAAACTCGTACATTTTCCCTTCGTAATAAAACCCTACTGTATTGTTGCCGTATTTGAAAAAAGGCAAATCACGGTAGAGATAAAGTTCGCGAACGGGTTCGGTTAAAAAATTTTCATAAAGTTTTCCTTTGTAAAAATATTTTGGTCGGTTGTTGTTATCGAGATACAATGCCGAATTGGGACCTAAAATAAGATTGGGTTGTCCGCTGAATTTATCTAATGTAATTTTCTGACCGGCATATACCACCTTAAGTTCAGGGTCGTTGTAATAGGCGATGATATTGTCTTTGGTGCGTTGAAAACTAGGCAGAAAAGTTTCGAGTTGAACTAATTTGCCTGCATAATACAGCATTAAATTGTCGTTAGCATCGGTATAAAAAACAGCATTGTCGGCTACGGTATATGATTTTGGAAGGCGATCAGAAAGGGTATAATAAGCACCATCGTAAAACACAATAAATGCATTGTTGAAACGGTCGAGAAAAGCAACGGTGTTCAATCCGCATTTAAAATTTCGAATGTTGTTGAGTTGCGAATCAAAGATTTCGTTATTAAAAAATACCTTGAACTCATTGTTCATATCGCTATAAGCAAATACGTTTTTGCTGGTTTTGTTGGCGTTGATGGCCTTTACCGAGAAACCCGATTCAATGGTTTTTATTTCGCCATTTTGATAAGTCATGATGTTGAGATTGGTTACTTCTTGCCAAGTAACCATATTGTCGGACACGGAATAATTTTGCGCCCAAGGCGACAATTCTTGCTTTTCGCCTCGTTCGAAAATCATCAATCGTTTTTGCATTTTGTACACCAACGCATTGGCACTTGCAATCATTTCGTTGGGTATGTTTTCTTCAATGGTTATCACTTCGCCATTGTAATACACCTTAAGGTCGCCACCCTGACTGATGTATGCCAAATAATCGTTTCCTGCACGTATGCTGTCTACGGGGTTCGATTCGAGCTGAATGTTTTTACCATGATCAAACACATAAAAATGATTGTAATAGTCGTAATAATATCCTAAACCTTCTTGGGCAAAGGTTTGAAAACCCAACATGGCGAGCAACAAAGTGATGTATAGTCGAAGCATAATGCGATTGAAAGCACAAAGATAGGGCATTTTACTTGGTTGGCAATATGGATTTAGGAATTGGGGATTTAGGATTTTCCGTTTCATATTTATCGCAGAGAACGCAGAGTTGAAAATCGCTCCCGAAGGGTCGGGACAGGCGAGGCTCGCAAATCCTAAATCTTCAAATCCTAAATCCTACATATCCTTTCAAATATTCATCTAAAATGAGTTTGAGAATCGAAAAAAGAGAGTTTTTAGGTGAAAAAGTGACGGATAGGGTTCCAGAAACAGAATGTGTCGTGTAACATGTTACGCACAGGGTTCTGATTTCGGAATGTGCCGCGTAACATGTTACGCACATGGTTTTGTTTTCAGAATAGGTTCGGTAACAAGTTACGGATATGGTTTCGTTTTCGGAATGTGCCGCGTAACATGTTACGCACAGGGTTCTGTTTTCAGAATAGGTTCGGTAACATGTTACGGATATGGTTTTGTTTTCGGAATGTTTTCGGTAACAAGTCACGCGCACATTTCGTAATCCGGAATGGTATATGTCACTTTTTTTGAATAACATTTTGCTTCCGAAAGTGCATATATTTCAATTTGTTAGAACAAAACAAAGAACTTCATCACAAAACGCCAAATCTTCTTTTTAGAACTTGGTAATTAGGATTTAGTACTAAGTCCTTGAAACTTCGGGATAGAATTTTTAGATTTAGGATTTGTTATTCAGGATTTGCGAGCCTCGCCTGTCCCGACCCTTCGCTATTCGCTAATGCCTAATAACAAATAGGAAGTAAAAATAAAAGCCGAACTTCTCAGAATTTCTTCGAAAAGTTCGGCTTAGTACCCTTTAACATCGAGTTGTCGAACCATTTTATCGAAGACCTAAAGAAACTTTCCAATGCTTATAAACTGATAACCAAGAGCAAAACCGCTTGTTATTAGGCATCTTGTTTTATTGGTTGCCATTACATAGATTATTTTCGTGCCGAAGGAACTTTTCGGAAAATCCCAGATACTTATATATAAATAAGCAAACTAAAGTGAGGTACTTTTTTACCTTGCTAATAGATTTGTTATACATAAAAAGAAAAAGAATATGATAGAAAAAGAGTACTTAACAGTACAAGAACTAAGTAAGTACCATAAGACTGGTATTAGAAATATTAGGAAAATTATTAAGTCCATTCAACCGACCACCTCAGCTGAGTTACTTAAAAAAGATGAGGTGAATAGATGGTTGGTACACCACCTTTTACTACCTAAATTCACCCCTAAGAACAAAATAAAAAGCAAGTACTATGCACTAAGCATAGACCCCTGTAATTATTATAGTGAGGCTGATATTGATGCTGTAATGAAATTTGTTTATGATAATATGAATGACACCGACTTAGAGATTTATTATGTGGTGGAACAAAAGAAAGCTAACCACCAAAACCATTTACATTGT
This sequence comes from Bacteroidota bacterium, assembly GCA_037131555.1. GTDB lineage: Bacteria > Bacteroidota > Bacteroidia > 2-12-FULL-35-15 > 2-12-FULL-35-15 > 2-12-FULL-35-15. Next base: position 35,653 of record JBAXQU010000001.1, on the reverse strand, counting down.
TACATTAACTGCAACCAAAAGAGAAAACTTATTGAAAGCCTTAGATTAGGATTCTCTCGAATAAGCTATAAAGAAACTGATATATATGACCTTGAAGGATGGAAAAATTATATGCAGAAAGAAAACAATAACATAAAGAACATTATAAACTAAAAGAAGATGATTGAAATTACAAATTTTGAATTTAACCCTATACTAAAGGGTCTATTAACTAACTACATTTTGAGAATGTATGAAGAGGAAGCGATAACAGATGAAGACCATTTATACATGGAATACTTATTACTAAAAAGAGAGAATAGGCTTAATGACCTATTTGATGAAGAGTATTTAATTAACTGGATGAACCATGACAACACTAGAGGATAAAGTTAGAGTAAAGCAGTTAGAAATTAATGTTGAACGTGAGCCACTAAATCGACAAGAACTGCAAAAGCAGTTAAGAAAACTGCAATTAGAATTGGAAATACAAACAATAAGAAAACGGATAGAGCAACTAGGATAAGCCCCCCCGACCTTGTCGGGAATGCGTTACCCACCTTATCATATCCGAAATTATTTTTTGTTTTAGTGGCGGTATGATGTGCCTCGAAAAATATTTTTTCGAGTTTTTAAGAGAAAATACCGTTCCCATTTGTACCTACTCTAGCAAACAAAATGAGGTGGTTTTAATTTAAAAATAGTGTTTTTGCCATTGAAAACCTCGAAAACAATGGTTGTGTAAAAGAAGCGTTTTGTTTTTTGGGAAATAATTAAAGGTCATGCTAGGCATGACCTTTAATTATTTATGCCACTTGACGTAATAACCTTTGCACTTTTTGAGCAGTGCCTAAACTACATTCACCCATCGCACATGCAAGGCGCAAGGAACCCCCTTTTTTTAATGCCTTTGCTACTCTCTTATATTTTAGTAGCGTTTCCTCGTCAGTCATTTTTGTGCCATATAAACGACCAGTATAAGTCCCTTTTGCTTTAGCTAGTTCTATACCTTGTCTTTGTCTTTCGAGCATACTAGTACGCTCCATTTCAGCCACGTTACCTAATACGGACACTATCATTTTAAAAGAAGGATTAGGTTTGTTATCTATCATACTAACCATTCCGATATTTTCCACATACAAATTAATTTTACGTTCTGTGAAAAATTCTATTTGAGTTAGTATGTCTATTATATTACGCCCTAGACGGTCAATACTATTAATATGCACCTCAGTAATGTTACCAGATTCTATGTCTTTAATTAATTTTTTCCCTTGTGGGCGTTCACTTAATTTAATTGAACCGCTACATTTATCTATGTAAAGTTTTTTAAAATCATTTGAATTAGTTTGCTGGCGACCATTATTCTGCTCTATGGTTGAGGTGCGAATGTATTTTACTTTTGACATTGTTTATGTTTTTTTAATTATGGTACAAAGATAGTGTATATTATTAAGGTGGCAAAATTATACACCACAATAATCACTATTTACGCAAAAAAAGTTTGTATGTTTTCTACCATACCCTATTCTTGGCACATTTAACTGTACAATACGAAGTTTGTTGATTTAAAGGAATACGAGGTTCTTTATCCTGTATCGTTAAGGTCTTATAAAGCTAACTGTGTTTATATGTGGGTAAACACATATATTATACGCAATACCCCAAGAATCACTACCATTTCCATAGTAAATTTGATTAGTGAAATCATTAGGAAACACTGGTATTTGGTATAAAAACCCTGCCAGTGAACCAGTATGTGTTGATTTGTTAATACATAAACAAGGGAACTTGAAAATATTAGTACCATTTGGATAATTTGGTGATGTTTCCAGTGAATCTACAGTTAAGTATAATCCATCACCTACCTTCATTAAAATAGGTACGGGGGTATTATCAAAATTACTTATAAATGTGAGATTAGTGTTAGCATCATAAATGATACTAAGATTTGGTATTGCTTCGTGTATTGTCGAATCTTTGCGGATAATGAAAACGTGAACATTAGACATTGTATATTTAAAATCACCGTATAATGGAATATTAGATGGGGTTATTACAGGTAATGTAACTTTAAAATACATCGTATCACTGCCAGTACTTGTTACAGGCGGTGTTACTACGATAGGACTACGAGTTGGTTCAGTATCATCTTTCTTACAAGATGTAATGCTTGCTAATAATGCCCCAAAAAGGTAGAGTAATGGATATGTTTTTTTCATGTTTTTTTATTTATTGGTCAAAGGTACTATTATTCGCCATATATGACGAGATTGTTTTTTAATATGGGCGGACATTTGTCCAATGTTATTAAATGATAAGGACTTTCTTATTAAATTAGGTAATGCGATTGCAAAAAAAGCAAAAGTAAAATTCAAATCGAATGTTGAGTTTGCCAATGTTTGCAACATAAATGAAAGTTCTATTAGGAGAATACTGCGTGGAGAGCAAAATATTTCAATGAAAGTTCTTAAAAGAATTTGTGAGGCTCTTGAAATTAAAGTGTCGGACTTACTTATAGAAATAGGTTGTTAAATTATACTTGCATCCTATTTAAAAAATTCGTATCTTTGAATAACAAAAAATAGTTTACGTAAGACTATTACCTCTATCCTGTGGAGTACCTAAAGGATTAGTTCAGCAAATAATCAAAATATTAGTTTGGTAGTATAATTTATACTACTATTGTCATGGTTATCAGTGTGTTTTTGGTTTTAAAGTTCATACATTAACTATGGGGTCTAGCTATGACCTTAAAAGAATAATTCTCTACCTAATAAAAAAATATGAGAAATGGGTATTGATAACAATGCTTTCAATTACAGAATGCAAGAAAAAATTAAACAAAAATGGTGTACAATTTACAGATACTGAAATAGAGTTAATCCGAAATGTACTATACAAATTGGCAGAGATTTGCCACAAAAAAATAATAAACAACAAAAACAAATAATAAAAATGACTTATTTAGAATTAATGCGATTGACATTATCGCTACCAGAATTTATAGAGCTTATCAAATTAAAAGGAACTCTAATTGAACACAACGTGATTGAACTGCCCAATAACAAATACTCTGAACCTGTATTGATGCTTTTTGAAGATTTATATTTCGTTCTATACTCTGTATTTGAGAATCATTATGATTCTTGTCCATTTGAAGATTATGAAGAATTTAACTCAGAATTTCAAGGGAGAAACAGATACAGTAGTTTACTGAATGAGTTAACAATAGGAATTAATTAAAAAGAAAAAAATGCAATCAAATGTAATTTTATACCTTAGGGTAAGCACTGACGAACAAGCCGAAAAAGGGCATAGTTTACAACAACAAGAAGAATCTCTAAAAGCATATTGCAAACGGGAGGGATATAATATTATTAAAATTTATAAAGATGACCATTCTGCAAAAAACTTTAACAGACCAGAATGGATTCAATTGAAATTATTTGTAAAGGCAAACAAACATCAAATTAATAAAGTGCTTTTTACCAAATGGGACAGGTTTTCACGTAGCTCCGAAAAGGCATATCCTGTATTGTCAGAATTTAGAAAAATGGGTATTGAATCGAATGCCGTTGAACAACTTCTTGACTTTACTCAATCAAATTATAAGATGATGCTTGCTGTATATCTTGTTCAAGGAGAAATGGAAAGGGATAATATTTCAGATAGAACGTTAAAGGGAACTCACCAAGCAAAAAAAGGCGGTTACTATTGTGGGAAAGCTCCATACGGTTATGATAATTGTAGAGACGAGTTTAAAAAATCCATATTAAAGCCGAATCAATATGCCCATTTCATTAGGACTTCGTTTGAAGAGGTGGCTAAAGGGATTGAGCCTGTTGAAGTAATTCGCAAAAGGTTAAACAAATTGGGAATGAACATTCAAAAGAGTGCCTTTAGTGATATTCTAAAAAACATTATTTATGCTGGTAAAATTATTGTACCAGAGTTTGAAAAAGAACCTATGACAATTGTTGAAGGTAGATTTGAAGCTATAATTGATTTGTCAACCTTTTATAAAGTCCAAGATGTTTTCAGAGGTAAACGATGGTATGGATTAAAACCAAGCCATGACAACGAAAATTTTCCTCTACGAGATTTTCTAACATGTGAAATTTGTGGAAAACAAGTTACTGGAAGTGTGTCAAAAGGTAGGAGTAAAAAATATGGATACTACCATTGTCGCAATAAGTGTCAAACAAGGGTATCTATTGACCAGACACATGCTTTTATTTCTGGATTATTAACTAACTTACAAATTAATAACAACATCAAAGAACTATTCAAAGAAGTTCTAAAGGATACAGATGTAAAATATAATGGAGATAAGGCAAAGCAACTTATGATTAAATTAGAAACGCAACAATCTATTAAAGGTAGTATTATTGAAGCTGAAAACATGCTATTAAAAAGAGAATTAGCACCAGAGAGGTTTAATAATATTGCGTTAAGACTTAATTCTGATTTAATGAATGTAAGCAATGATATTGAGATTCTAAACAATAAGAATGATTCTATAAAGGAATATGTTGACGGTGGGCTGGAAATGCTTACAAACCTTAATGTTTTGTTTAACGAAGGTAGTTATGAGGATAAACGGATATTAGCTGGTTCATTATTCACTGAAAAAGTACTTTTAGGAAATAATGGTTGTCGAACCACATCTGTTAACGAAGTGTTAGACGTATTGACCAGAAGTAACAAGTGTTTTGAGGAAATTAAAAAAGGAAAAGCCATCATTTCTGACAGCTTTTCCGCTAGTGTACCCGGAGCCGGACAAAAAAGCTACATTCCTGAAACATCAATATCTATTATAATTTCCTTGTAAATACTGATTTATAGCTCAATTTCATTATGTAAGTAATTGTTGTACTTTTGTACACTTTTGTACAAAAACTTTTAAAAAACTTTTAAATGAAAATTCAGCCTATTATCTGGAAGTATCATAAAACGAAAGATAAAACTTTTCCTATTAAAATAAGAGTTACTTCCACTTCGAATGGCAAAACAAAGGTAGAGTATTTTTCGGTTGGTGCAAGTGTCAAAGAAGAACATTGGGACGTTAAGGAACGAAGGGTAAAATTAGGCAAGATTCCGAATGCCCGGGAGGTTAACATTAAGATAATGGATATGTGTAACCTATTGGAGAAAAACTTTCTTACCGGAGGTGTTGCAGAGCTTGGAAGCAAAGAAGACTTCTATTGGTGGTTTCAGGAGCGAATTGATTATTCGAAAGAAAAACATTCTTTATATAATTATAAGCGGTTATGTTCCGTTCAAAAAAAGCTAAAGGAGTTTGCTCCCGTCCTTCCTGTAAAGAAGATAGATAATAAGTTTATTCAGGACTTCGAAGTTCATCTGACAAAACAGGGTTTGAATGTAAATTACATTACCGATATCCTGATGAGAATAAAATTCATATTCAAAATTATTATTAATTCTGGCCAGATAGAGCATCACAAGAATCCGTTCCTGAATTATAAGTTTACAACGAAAAGAACAGAGAAAAAAAGGAACTCGATTGAAGATATACAGAAATTGGAGGCTTACGATTTCTCAAAGTTTCCAACACCTCAGATGGCCGTGGATATGTTTCTGTTTTCCTTTTACTGTGCCGGTATTCGCTTTGGAGATTTGTGTCGGATTAAGTTTTCAATGATTCAGGATGGACGATTGAAATATACAATGCACAAAAGTAACAACGAGCGAAACATTAAGCTGATGCCACAAGCATTAAAGATTATTGATCGGTACCGGAAGAAAAATAAAGAGTTTCTTTTTGATACTAAGGTGGACTGGACAAAGGAAGATTATAGCATTAGTGTACGAAATTCATTCTTCAGAAAGAACTTACATTGGGCTTGCAAACGTGCGGAGGTTTCGGAGGTTGGTTATCATTCGGCAAGGAATTCATTTGCTGACTATGCTCACAAAATGGGGATTGACATTTATTCTATTAAGGAGCTACTCGGGCACTCTAAAATTTCAACTACCGAAATTTATATGAAGGCATTTCACGAAGAGGAAACGGATATTGCAATGAATAAACTTTTTGGACAAAAAAAGTCCAAATAAAAAAGTCCTGAATAAAATCAGGACTTTTAAATCTATCAAATTATGGATGTTGATTATGCTTCCACTAATGTGAAATCTAAATAATATTCCTTGCCTGGTTCAAATAGTTTTTGAGCTTCTTTACCTTTTGAAATATGAAGCTCTAATTTTCCAGATGGAGTATAGTCATTGAATGATTTATTCTCCTCGCTTCCTGAATGGACAGGATGCGCATTAACATTAATGCTTCCATCAGCATGATTAATAATGTGGCTTACCACAAATTTTGCTCTTACGTTTTTCATTTTTTATATGGTTTTTACAAAGCCGACCAAGGCGTTTATTTTACTGCCACATTCTTAATCGCCTCATACATAAACAAAGCAGTTTCGCTTATCGCAACTCCCCATCCTGTAAATATCCAAAAGGTCTTCCTGCGAATTTTCGACTTGTCAATTTTTGACAAATCAGCGCATTGTTTATTGGTATAAGTTTCGAGTGAATCTTTTGCCTGAATTAATTTTACATACGATTGAATAAATAAGGAATCTGAATAAATAGTAGTCTGCAAAATCTTGTTTTCGGTTTGGCAACTATCGAATGAATTTGAAAGATTGTTATAATTCGCATAGTCAATTAATATCCCATTCTTATCCACAACCTGAATACTATCTATCTTCTTATCCTTAATACTATCGCTCGTTTGTTTGATTGTGGCAACGTTTGTACTTCTAATTATGCTTTGGTACATTTGATAAGCTGACAATGATTTTAAAAGCGTTTTGTTGTGTTCCTTTAAAATAGAATTTTCATTCAACAAAGAATCATTCGTTGCTGTTTTATTGAGGACAATTTTTGTCCAATTTACAACCTGACTTTTATCAGTTTTTTCAATTTGAGAATTAACTACCGATTGTTGACCTCGTTTATAAATTACATAACTTCCTATACAAAGCACTGCAATAATCACAACGGCAATTATTATCCACTTTAACCACTTGTTAGTGGTAATTACAATTTCTGTTTTTTGAATGGGTGTTTCCATTATTGCGGAGGTAGATTTTGTTTCTCTTCCTGAATTTTCGATACAGTATATCCTGCTATCCCTAATAATACACCAGCATCTATAATCATATCCCAATTGCTTAATGTATGCCTGTTTATCCAAACGTAACAGCAAATAATGCCAACCCCTGCTATAAATCCGATACTACTTTCAAATCGCTTCTTGCTGAAAAAACTATCTTTATTTGAATACATGGCCACAATCTCTTTTGGAAACCAAAGAAGAAACTTCGCCCAGTCTTTTTCACGGTTGAGAGTAAGTATAATTGCTAATACTAAAATTAAGATTACAACTATTCCGATAATTGAAATCATTGTAACGGACGCTGGCGTAAGGTACTTTAAATATTTTTCCATTATGCTAATGAGTTAGTGTATCTTGGCAAGACGGTTGCCAAATAATCGGAGTATTTTTTTTGAACGGTAACATCGTTACTGTTCCATGCGCCACCATTTCCATCTGCTTTATTGATAACATCAGCTACCGTCATCATTGCAGCTTCTATAGTATCGAATTTTACAAACCTACGCTCGCCTCTCGATTCCATTAATGCGGAAGTGTTTTCTTTCATCTTCAATATTCCTATTGGATGATAATTGTGGTTATTCGTCCAGAAACTTTCACATTTATGCCATCCGTAAGGACTGATATCCGAAAATGCTTCCATGCCAGGACTTAATGCCTCGTTAAACTCTTCGCTTTTAAAGTGTGCCGTTTCAACTCTGAAAATACTTTCAACTGTTTTCTGCGATTTTCATTTTTTCGTATGATTTAATTATTAGTTATATATTTGTGCTTTATTTTTATGGCACAAAGATAACATACAAATAAATACAAATGCAAGTCATTTTGTATAATTCTGCAATAAAGTTATTAACAATGGAACAAAACAAGCAAACAGTAAGGGTTTTAGAAGTTTTCAATTTTCTATTAAAAAAAGAAAAAGTTGAGGGGGTTGATGATTTTTGCCGTAAATGTGAGTTCAATGCATCCGCATTTAGTCAAATAAGAACTAAAAATAGAAATGCTCCTTTATCACTTCAGCATAAAATAATAAAAGCGTTCAATGTTAATCCTGACTTTATTTTTGATGGCTTAGAGCCAATGTTCACAGGAGATATATCAAGTAAAACAAAATCAAATGTTAAACAAATTGATTCGGATAATGATGTAAGAAATTGTATAATTGTGCCATTAAAGGCGTATGGAGGATTTCTTAAAGGGTATGAGAATTCAGTATATTTAGATTCTTTAGAACGTGTTAGTTGCCCTGAAATAAAGGGCACATGCTTTCGTTTCGAAGTGGAAGACTTTTCAATGTTTAAGAGTGCAAATGATAGGGATAGTTTTGTGCCTGGAGATAAAGTAACGACAACACCTATGAATGGATTTAATGAACTGCGAGCAGGGAAACCTTATGTATTCATTACAGTTGGAGGTATCATTTTAAAAGAGTTTGTGAAAATAGAAGGGGAGTACTGTCATCTTCGATCCTACAATCCCGAGTATCCGGTAAAGCCAATTCACCTCAAAAAAATAAAAATGTTGCTGTATATAGATTTAGTTACATATAAGCGGTAAAAAAATACTTACATTTGTATTTTATTATAAATAAAAATGAGAGAGGTAGACTCAGATATTTTATTTGCTATATTGTTTTGGGTGAGCCTATCTTTTATTTTTGCAATTGTAGGAAGAGAGAGAATGGTTATGGAAAAGCATTTAGATTATTGGCTATCTTTTTTAATATGCATAATTATAAGTCCCGTTTTGGGGCTAGTCATCTTTTTGATTTTACCAAATAAAAATAAAGCTGAAATTACATACACCTGCAAACATTGTAAGTATGTGGCAAAAGAAAATACAGTTTATTGTCCTCGTTGTTATATGGACGAGTACGGATTAACGGCAAGAGATAATTACGAAAAATATAAAACTAAAATCGTATGAAAATATTAGTTACATCATTGTTTATGCTTTTTAATTTCTGTCTATTGGCGCAGAATGATACTATATTTACAAAGAATGGTAAAGTAATTATTTGCGAAATTACCGTTATAAATGGTCGACAAGTATTTTATAAAGAAAAAGGAAACGAGATAGAGAGTATTGAACTTTCGAAAGTGAATCATTACGTCAAAAATGGAAATAACATAAGTTCAGTTGATGAAAGTGCATTATTGATAAAAGGAAAAACTAAATATACCCCTCCATTTGCTACCGATACAATAGCAAGACGTGAAATAACAAAAATGAAGTTTAGTTTAGAAAAAAATAATACAGCATTTATTTTATCGGGTGTTTTATTAGTTGCAGGCGGTTTTATTAGTTTAATAGAGGCTACGAATAAAGCACCAACTAACTATACAAGTACTCAATATAGTCAAGAATTAACCACTTATAATAATAACCAAAAGAATCTTAGAATAGCATCCTCCGCATGTAATTTAGCAGCAGGTCTTACTTTATTTATTGGTGTAACTTTCCATTTTGGCTCTCACTAACTAATTCTCTGGATAGTAAGCGGATTCAATCTTTGCCAAATCCTGTAATATCTGTAATGCGGTTTTAAACTGCTTTGCCTCAACAGCCTTCTTATATAATGATAGTCTTAACTGAACATGGTAAGCTCTGGCGGTACTGTGACTTTTTTTCGTCCTTTTAGTAAAATCATCGAAGGCATCTGCAATCATTTGAATTGCTTCTTTTTCTGAAATACTCCACAATCCTATAATATTTCTGCAAATGTCAGTTACTAATTGACCCTGCAGTAACCACTCCTGAATATTTCTTATTCGAATAGAATCGTCTTTTGTTTTTTCTTTTTTTGCCATTTTTCTTTTAAAAACCTTTTAAAAGATTTTCTGTAAATTAGCGGAAGTGATTAATTAACAACACTTCCGCTTTTACATCTGTACCCGGAGCCGGAGTCGAACCGGCACGGTTTCCCACAGGTGTTTGAGACCAGCGCGTCTACCAATTCCGCCATCCGGGCGTCAATTTGCAATTTGACAACTTGTCAATCTGCAATCCGATAATTGGTTTCGGGGCGCAAAACTATTTAAAATACTTGGATTGACAAAAAAATCTTTTCGTGTATGGCAAATTTAATTACATTTGCATCCCTTTACAAAAACAATGAGTTATCAAGTAAAATTATTTTCAGGTTCCATCACCCGTCATTTAGCCGAAAACATCGCTAAAAACTATGGGCAAGATTTAGGAAAAGTATCGTTGCTTCGTTTTAGTGACGGTGAGTTTCAGACATCTTACGAAGAAACCGTAAGAGGTAGTGATGTGTTTATCATCCAATCTACCGTACCACCTACCGATAATTTATTCGAATTGCTTTTGATGATTGATGCCGCCAAACGTGCATCGGCTCATCAAATCATTGCGGTGTTGCCTTATTTCGGATTTGCTCGACAAGACCGTAAAGACCAACCACGCGTGGCAATAGGGGCCAAGATGGTAGCTAATTTACTTTCGGCAGCGGGTGCCACTCGCATCATCACCATGGATTTGCATGCCGACCAAATACAAGGATTTTTCGATTTCCCGGTCGACCATTTATATGCTTCGTCCATCTTTTTGCCATACATTCAAAGCTTAAACCTGCCTTACTTAACCATGGCAGCACCCGATATGGGCGGTACAAAACGTGCCAATTCGTATGCCAAGTTCCTTAAATCGGACATCGTTATCTGTTACAAGCAGCGCACTCAAGCCAATGTGGTAGATAGCATGACGGTGATAGGCGAGGTAGAAGGAAAAGACATTGTACTCGTGGACGATTTGATTGACACCGGAGGCACGCTTACCAAAGCAGCCGACATGATGTTGGATAGAGGAGCTAGAAGTGTGCGTGCAGTTTGTACACATGCTGTATTGTCGGGCAAGGCTTACGAAAACATCGAGAAATCGAGAATCACCGAACTGGTAGTTACCGATACCATTCCGTTGCGACAAGAAAGCCCAAAAATAAAAGTGCTTTCGGTAGCAAGTTTGTTTGCCAAGGTATTGCACAGCGTACATAATCACGAATCGATAGCATCTAATTTTATAGTTGCATAAAAAATAGTAATCATACTGCGTCCACATATATTAACAGGTTGGTTGAAGGACGCGTCAACCACCAAAAAATAAAAAAATAAAAAACAAATGAAATCAGTATCTATTAGCGGTTCGCCACGTGCGAACGTAGGGAAAACAGATGCAAAAGCATTGAGAAATGCAAAGCTAGTACCTTGTGTACTTTACGGAGGTAAAGAACAAATCCATTTTTCGGTTTTATCGGCCGATTTTAAAAACTTAATTTATACACCAAATGTACATACTGTGGATTTGGACATTGCAGGTAACATGTACCATGCTATCGTTCAAGAAGCACAGTTTCATCCATTGAAAGATCACCTTATGCATGTTGATTTTTTAGAAATCGTTGCTGGAAAACCAGTGGTGATGAACCTACCCGTTAGAACATCTGGTACTTCACCAGGAGTTAGAAATGGTGGAAGATTATCTAAAAAATTAAAAACACTTCGTGCAAAAGGATTGGTAGAAAAAATGCCTGATGAAGTAACCATTGCCATTGATAAATTGGAAATTGGGAACTCAGTACGTGTAGGTGAAATTCATATTGATGGTATCACCTTCTTAAACGCACCAAATGTTACTGTTATTTCGGTAGAAGTAACACGTGCGGTGGTTGAAGATCCTGCTAAAACAGCAGCAGCAGCGCCTGCAGCAGCTAAAACAGCAGCGCCAACCGCAGCTAAAACAGCAGCACCTGCCGCAGCAGCAAAAGCTCCAGCTAAAAAATAGAAATCATCTTTCCATTTTTAAAAAGTTGACAGAACATTTTGTTTTGTCAACTTTTTTTATGCCCTCGAGCCAATAGGAATTATTATTTTTGACATAAATTTAAGATTAATATGAGTAAAATACTTGTGGTAGGTTTAGGAAATATGGGTGATGAATACCAAAACACACGCCATAACATAGGGTTCACCGTTCTCGATGCCTTAGCCAAAGAACATAATTTAAAATTTCGGGTCGACCGATTAGCATCCGTTGCCGAATTCAGAACCAAAGGCAGAACATTAATATTCATTAAACCTTCCACTTTTATGAATCTTAGTGGCAAGGCCGTTAATTATTGGATGCAAATGGAAAAGATAGATAAAGAACATCTGTTGGTAATAACTGACGATATTGCATTGCCTTTCGGCACCCTGAGGATGAAAGGAAAAGGAAGCGATGGCGGACACAATGGATTGAAGAATATACAAGAAGTGCTCAACACCTCCGAGTATGCACGCTTACGTTTCGGAGTAGGCAGCGAATTCTCGAAAGGACGACAAGTAGATTATGTACTCGGAAATTGGACAGACGAAGAGAATAAAGCCCTAGTGCCTCGCATCAAAATGGCAACCGAAATGATAGTTAGTTTTGCGACCATTGGTTTGCAACTCACAATGACAAACTTTAATAATAAATAAACTTTCGCATAACATTAAAATACTTACATTTGCATTCATAATAATTAAAAACAAAATCATGAAAAAAATTACTCTATTAGTTGCTTTTGCAATTTCAACTTTTTACTTAAACGCACAATCGTTTATCGCTTCTTACCCTTTTGCTAATATTGTAGGTGGGTCGGGAGGAACCACAGATCCAACTCCAGTGCCTACAGCTACTGGTGTAACTTTTGGAAGTTTTTCATCTCACGGAGTTTCTGCAAATCCTAATGCAGGCGGACGTTTTTCGTTCACAGGATGGTCAACAGGTTCTACGGGTGGTCCTTCTGATACAGTTTACTCTGCAATGACAGGTTCGTTGGTGGATACAATGTATTATGAAGTAACAGTTAGTCCAGCTTTCGGGTTTTCAATTAATTTAGATTCGATAACTTTTACGTTTCAGCGCTCTGGTGCAGGCGTAAGAACCTATACAGTTCGTTCTAGCGCAGATGGATTTACCAACAATCTTAACGCTATTTACGGACAACCTAATACTACCGACACGGTAATGCCTGGAAATATATTCTACCTTAGAAGCGACATTTCAAATATTGCTCAACCTAGAAACCAAATTGTGTTGGGTGGAGCTAACTTCTCTAATCTTTCTACTCCTATTACTTTCCGTTTTTATGCTTGGAATGCAGAAGCTTCGGGAGGAACATTCAGTATTGATAATGTAAGAATAGTTGGTTCAAGTAGTTCTATGGCTCCTGCCGTTATAACAGATCCAGCAAGTTTGACCATTTGTACAGGTGCTAGTGCTACTTTCTTTATCAACGCGACTAATGCGTCAACTTATCAATGGGAAGAAGATAATGGAACTGGTTTTGTTGCATTATCTAATACAGGTGTATATTCAGGTGTTGATAATGATACCCTAGTAATTTCAAACACAACAGGTTTATCAGGATATTCATATCACTGTGTTGTTACAAACGGTTTTGGAAGTACTAGTTCGAACCCTGCCACTTTAACAGAATCTAGTCCGGTAACTCCAAATGTAACCATTCCAAGTTCATTAACTATGTGTGCAAATACAGATTTGGCGGGATCAGCTGTTGTAATAAACGAAGGCGCTACTCCATCATATACTTGGTATCTTATTAATATGGGACCTGTAGGTTATACTCAATCATTGTTTGTGCCAGCAGGTACAATACCTCAAGGCACTTATCAAGTTTATTGCGCTTTAACAAGCAGCGAAGGTTGTACCACTGTTCAAACGGTTAACAGTGACACCTTGACATTGGTAGTTTATCCAGCACCAATAGTTCCTCTAATTACCGAAACTACAAATATTCTTAGCACCAATGTTTACGATACTTATCAATGGTATTATGGTACCACCGCATTAGGAACAAACCAATCGGATACCGTTTCTCAATCAGGTATCTACACCGTATCAGTTGCTAATTCTTATGGATGTACAGCGGTTTCTGCAAATTATAATTTTGTATACGTTGGAATAAATGAGGCATCTTCGAATTCATTAGTTTCTGTTTATCCTAATCCTTCTACAGATGGGTTATTGGTAATTGATTTAGGTACTACTTCAAGCACCACATCAATCACCGTTTTTGATATTGTTGGAAAAGCAATTTTGAGCGAAGAAATAGCAAAAGGCGGAAAACATACAATTGACCTTAGTGCTCAGGCCAATGGTTCTTATTTTATTTCAATTAAAAATGATAAATCGAACACAACACAAAAAGTAACAATTGCAAAATAATTTCCTGTAATTCTTATGATTGAAAAACGTCCTGCAATTTTGCAGGACGTTTTTGTTTTATCTTTGTTGTAAGTAAGAATGGAAAAATCAGAATACATCAATTCGATTGTTAAAAGCCTACCTGATAATCCTGGGGTTTATCAATATTTCGATAGTGAAGGGAAGATAATATATGTAGGCAAAGCAAAGAACTTAAAGAAAAGGGTCTCTTCATATTTCAACAAAGATCAGCACGAAAATGGTAAGACTGAAATTTTGGTGCGAAAGATTGCAGATATTAAGTTCATCATTGTAGATACAGAATTGGATGCGCTTTTGCTCGAAAATAATTTAATTAAGAAGTACCTTCCGAGATACAATGTATTGTTGAAAGATGATAAGACATATCCTTGGATTTGTATCAAGAATGAACGTTTTCCTCGAGTGTTTACTACTCGTAATTTAATAAAAGATGGCTCAAGTTATTTCGGGCCTTATGCATCGGGTAAGTTGATGAATACGGTACTTGATTTGATTAAGCAATTATTCAAACTTCGTAATTGTAATCTCAATCTTACTCACGAAAACATTTCCGCTTCCAAGTTTAAAGTTTGTTTGGAATATCATATTGGCAATTGTAAAGCTCCGTGTGTGGGCAACGAATTGGAAGAGGAATACAATGACACAATTGCAAATGTGAGAGAAATTGTAAAAGGAAACATAACCACGGTGTCAAGGCATTTGAAAGAAATGCTTCAACAATTAGTAGAAAGGATGGAATTCGAAAAGGCGCATCTGGTAAAAGAAAAAATTGATCTGCTTGATAAATTTCAAAGCAAATCAACCGTTGTGAGCCCTACCATTAATAATGTAGATGTGTTTTCCATTGTATCTGATGAACGAAATGCCTTCGTTAATTTTCTAAAAGTGATGAATGGATCCATTATCCAAGGTCATACGGTAGAACTGAAAAAGAAACTTGATGAA
This sequence comes from Bacteroidota bacterium, assembly GCA_037131555.1. Classification (GTDB taxonomy): domain Bacteria; phylum Bacteroidota; class Bacteroidia; order 2-12-FULL-35-15; family 2-12-FULL-35-15; genus 2-12-FULL-35-15. The sequence continues at coordinate 20,328 of JBAXQU010000001.1, read as the reverse complement.
AGCAATGAGGAATTGCTTACTCTCGCTATTGTTGAATTGCGCGAACGATTTAATAGCGATTCGAAAGAAATAATTGTACCATTCGCTTTAGACACAGAGTTTCCAGGGATTGATTTTGTTATTCCACAACGTGGCGACAAAAAGCATTTACTTCAACTGTCGGAAAGAAATGTGGAATATTACCGTAGAGAAAAAATAAAACAAGAAAGCCTTGTTGAGCCCGAACGTCATACTAAGAGGATATTAGAGCAAATGAAAAAAGATTTGCGACTTACAGAAGAGCCCCGTCACATCGAGTGTTTCGATAACTCGAATTTTCAAGGCACCTACCCAGTCGCAGCAATGACAGTATTTAAAGATGCTAAGCCATGCAAAAAGGAGTATCGTCATTTCAATATAAAAACTGTGGAAGGACCGGATGATTTTGCTTCGATGGAAGAAGTTATTTATCGGAGATATAAAAGAGTACTGGATGAAAAGCTTTCGATGCCTCAACTTATAGTGATTGATGGAGGTAAAGGCCAACTTAGTTCTGCACTTGAAAGTCTTGATAAACTTGGGTTACGAGGCAAGGTGGCAATAATAGGTATCGCCAAAAGATTGGAAGAGATTTATTTTCCGGACGATTCTATTCCGTTGTATCTAGATAAAAGAAGTGAGTCGTTGAAAATAATTCAACAAATTCGTGACGAAGCGCATCGGTTTGGGATAACGCATCATCGCAGCAAACGTGATAAAGGAACTTTGAAAACCGAGCTTACCGAAATAAAAGGAATAAGTACCAATTCTGCTCAAAAATTATTGAGTCATTTCAAATCAGTAAAAAACGTAAAAGGAGCATCTGAAATGGAACTAGCTGAGCAAGTAGGAAAAGCAAAAGCAAAACTAATTGTGGAATTTTACAAATCGAAACAATATGATTAGTCAAATTCAAGTACTCTTGTGAAATAAGCAATTCGACAACAAATAATTTTATCATCTCTTTTTGAGCTCAGAATAAAAATAAATCTGTTAAAATATAGTAATGATACTTAGATACCAATAGTTCATAACTAGAAATTGTTATATCGCGAGACTTATTTATGAGATGCTAGTTGTCAATATTTACTTCACAAAATAGTTGTAATATTGCAGTATGATTTTGACGGATACTCATACTCATCTTTATTCAAAAGAATTTGATGACGACCGCACCATGTTGGTAGAAAAAGCGATCCAAGCAGGTGTTAGTCGGTTGTTCATTCCCAATGTCGATAGCGAGTCTATACCTGGGATGTTTCAAGTTGTCAAGCAATTTCCTGAAAATTGTTTTCCCATGATTGGGTTACATCCTTGCTCTGTAAATGCTCACTATCAGCAAGAATTGCAAGTAATGGATTATTGGTTGATAAAACGTTCGTTTGTTGCAATAGGCGAAATTGGTATCGATTTATACTGGGACAAGACTTATTTTACTCATCAACTTGATGCTTTTAGGATGCAAATACAACTCGCCCAGAAACATCATTTGCCGTACATTATTCACTGTCGTAATGCATTTGACGAAGTGATGCAAGTTGTCCGACAACATCATACAATTTGCTCACGTGCTATTTTTCATTGCTTTAGTGGAAGTCCCGCACAAGCTCAAGAAGTAGTTGAAGCAGGCAATTTTAAACTTGGAATTGGAGGGGTAGTAACCTTTAAAAATTCAGGATTAGATAAAGTGGTTGAAGCCATCGACTTGAAACATCTTGTCCTTGAAACCGATGCCCCTTATTTAGCACCAATGCCTCACCGTGGCAAACGTAATGAGCCCAATTACTTGTTGTTGATAGCTCAAAAAGTAGCAGAAATTAAAAATATCTCGGTTGAAGAAGTAGCAGCTGTAACCACGAAAAATTCAATAGATGTGTTTGGGATTTAAGATTAAAATCGTTTTATGAGATCAAAAGTATTAATCATTTATACAGGTGGAACAATTGGAATGATGCAAGATGCAACTTCAGGACAACTAGTTCCGTTCGACTTCAAACATTTAACTCAACAAATTCCTGAGTTAAAAAAATTCGATATCGACCTTTCCTCTGTTTCCTTCAAGCGTCCTATCGATTCAAGCGATATGCAACCCGAGATTTGGATTGAATTAGCGAAGATGATCGAAGGTCATTACAATGAGGTTGATGGCTTTGTTATTCTTCATGGCAGCGACACCATGTCGTTTACCGCATCAGCATTAAGTTTTATGCTTGAGAACTTGAATAAACCTGTGATTCTAACAGGCTCCCAATTACCTATTGGAACAATACGCACTGATGGAAAAGAAAACTTAATTACAGCCATCGAAATAGCAGCGGCAAAAACAAAGGGAAGACCAATAATTTCTGAGGTATGCATCTATTTCGAATCTCAATTGTATAGAGGTAACCGAACACACAAGTTCAACTCTGAACAGTTTCAGGCCTTTCAATCTGCCAATTATCCTATACTTGCCGAAGCTGGAGTACATATCAAGTACAATTCAAATGCACTTCAAAAACCGAGTAGGAAAAAGCTAAAAGTACATACTAATTTGAACGCTGATATAGTTATTTTGAAATTGTTTCCTGGTATCAACTCTAATGTTGTCAATGCAATTCTTCAAATTAATAACATTAGGGCTGTTATTCTCGAAACATTTGGTTCTGGCAATTGTACTACTGAGCCTTGGTTTATTAACGCTTTAAAAGATGCAATAAGTCGGGGAATCATCATTCTTAACGTCACACAATGTAATGCAGGAGATGTAGAACAAGGTAAATACGCCACTAGTGCCAAACTAATCACCGCAGGTGTGATTAGTGGAAATGACATCACGACTGAAGCTGCCGTAGCCAAATTGATGTATCTACTAGGCATGAAGAATAATAAAGGGATAATGAAAAAGCTTCTGCTTGCCAATCTGCGAGGTGAAATATCGGTTTAATTAGGTTCGGTTGTTTAGGAGGTGGTATTTGAACAAGTTTTTGTTCATAATATTTTCTTTAACTCCCATTTTTCTAATTGCAAAAACCTAGTTTTGTACCAAGTAAATAGCATTATGAAAAGACAGACCAACTTATTAAAAAAGTACTCTTCTATAGAAGAAATCGAAGGTTCGCTTAGCATCAACGATTTGCGTGAAAAAGAATTCAACAGCGAAAAACTCACCATTCGCGAAAAACAATCTTTAGTGAACTTTGATAGGTATAGAATTAATGAATTGAATGCTCAAAAAGACGATGCATCATTTCATCAACGCTACCGAGAGCTTCAAATAATGGCTAACCTGGGCAAATACGAGGAGTTCTTGAACCAAAAGTACTTCATTTAAAATAAAGTCAACATTCCTTCAAGGCCGTTCTTCTAAAAAGTCGGCTTTTCTTATAAAATTTGTATAAGATTCCATAGTTTATGTTAATTTAGCACTAAATATTTTCAAGTTAGAGGCAACCTTCTGGAAATTTTACGTCTTTAAGGTGTAAAACGGAGGTGTTTGCGAAAGGTCTATGCTACACCATGAATGAAAGTGAAATAATAAAAGGCTGTTTAAGAAACGACAGAGCGAGCCAAAAAGTTCTCTATGAGTTCTATTACGATCAGATGTTTGGTGTTTGTTTAAGATATGCAAATTCGGAAACAGAAGCTAAAGACATTGTGCTTGAAGGGTTTTTAAAGGTTTTTGTTAATCTTAATAGGTTCAATCAAACTGGAACTTTAGAAGCTTGGATAAAAAGAATAATGGTCAACTCGGCATTAGATAAAGTGCGAAAGAATAAGCACAATTATTTAATAGTAAGTACTGTTTATGCTGATGATACGGTTTTAGAGATAGCAGATGAAATAACTGATGAAGAACTAGTATTACAAATTGATAAAGAAGAGATATTAAAAGCAGTTCAACAATTAACGCCTGCTTATCGAACGGTGTTTAACTTATATGTTCTAGAAGAATATACACATAAGGAAATTGCAGAAATGCTTGATATTAGTGAAGGAACATCTAAGTCAAATCTCTCGAAAGCGAAATATAATTTAAGAAAAAATTTAATCCATTTAATCAAAACTGACAATGGCTAACACTTCTAACAACAATAAACTTGACGAAAAAATCAAACAATCGTTGAGTAATTATAAAGCAACAAATAGTGTTGTGGATTGGTCACGCATGGAAGAAATTCTAGATTCAACTCCAAGAGCGAACACCTTTAAATGGAATTATCTTTTCAGCGCTTTGCTCGGTATTATTATATTTGGCGGTGCTTATTTTATGTACGATTCCCTTTCTTATTCCAAATTGAATGAAAAGAAGGATGTTATTGAGCCAACAAAATTATTGGAAAAAAATTCAACTTTAATGATTCCGAAAGTTGAGGGAACCTCAAGCGAGACTTCTTCTCCTAATGAAATGCCAAAAGTGACAAATGCCGCCTCTGTAGAAAACAAATCGAAGGCAACAAAGTTTTTCCCTCCTGCTACTCTGAAAAAAGATAATATACAGAAAGATGTAAATGTCAACATTAAAAAGCCTACTCAAATTTTAATAATGGGAAATGAACCGGTTTTCGGCGATATGCTCGATTCTGCAAAAGGGATAATAGGAGCTACAAAGGAAAAGGAATCAACTAAAAAATCTGCTGTGATTCACTCAGAGAGCCATATTGGGTGGAATAAGTTTATCAATCAGGACAGTTTAAGACTCAACAATAAGTCGCAAAGTGACTCGTTAAAGTTGACTCCGAACCAATAATTTATTCTTTCTTTCGTAAAAAAACCTCTGAATTTCAGAGGTTTTTTTAATAAAACGGGCAACCATTTATGAAATTTACGTCTTATAGGTGTATAGAATCTTTAATTTGGTATGAAAAAGGGTTGCTTAACCTTTATTGTTCTCATTGTTTTTGTTGTACGAGGATTTGCTCAAGATCCTCAGTTCACTCAATTTTATGCAAATCCATTATACCTTAATCCAGCTTTAGCAGGATCCGAAATTTGTCCGAGAATTAATATTAATTATCGTAATCAATGGCCAGGGATATCTGGCACCTATGTTACCACAACCGCATCTATTGACAAATATATTTACAAAATAAAAGGAGGGTTAGGTCTTCTTGCATCATACGATATGGCAGGGCAGGGGACATTAAATACAGCATCAATAAGTGCTATGTATTCATATCAACTTAGAATCAAACGAAATTTCGCTATCAATTTTGGTTTACAAGGTTCATATGGTCAAAAAAGTTTGAATTTGAACAAACTCAATTTTGGAGACATGATTGATGAAAAGTACGGATTTGTTAATATTACAGGTGAAAATCAGATTCGAAGCCAAAAGTCCTATACTGATTTCTCGGCAGGAATGATTGCTTTTACAAAACGTTTATTTGCGGGTATTGCGGTTAATCATCTTACTCAACCAGACGAAGGATTAATATATGTTAGTCGCCTACCAATGAAGTATACTTTTCATGCAGGTGGGATATTTCATTTGAATGGAGAAAAAAGTGATGTGACCATTTCACCTAATGTTTTGTATCAACATCAGAAGGATTTTAGTCAATTGAACTTTGGGCTGTATTTTACAAAAGGAGCAATAGTTGGGGGGATTTGGTATCGTAATAATGATGCATTTATTTTCCTAGTTGGCTTTCAAAGACAAAAGATAAAAATAGGATATACCTATGACATCACCATTTCAAAACTTACAAACGCAACAGCAGGCGCCCATGAGTTATCATTAGGCTTCATGTTTAGATGTATTAAACCAAAACCTAAATACCGCCCGGGAATTTGTCCCGTTTTTTAGATTGTTTTGTGTTTAGTTAGAGAGCAGACGACCCTACTTTATGTAGGGTTTTCTGTTTTATGGAACTTGCTTCAAACTTTGTAAAGCTATTTTAAAACTAACTTTTTCTTCAATAATGGTAGCTAGTTGGTCAATACTCACTCTTTCTTGTGTCATAGTGTCTCGATGACGAATTGTAACTGTACTATCTTCTATTGTTTGATGATCAACTGTAATACAAAAAGGAGTCCCTATGGCATCTTGCCTTCTGTAACGTTTACCAATTGTATCCTTTTCATCAAAGGTGCAAGCGTGGTCATATTTCAATAATTCCAAAATTTCGCGAGCTTTTTCGGGTAGTCCGTCCTTTTTCAGAAGCGGTAGTACCGCAACTTTAATTGGAGCTAAAAATGCTGGAAGATTTAAGGCCACTCGTGTGGTTCCATCTTCAAGTTTTTCTTCTACATACGATTTTGACATCACTGCAAGGAATAAACGATCCAACCCTACAGATGTTTCCACAACGTAGGGAACGTAATTCTGATTAATTTCTGGATCGAAATACTGTAGTTTTTTTCCGGAATGTAATTCATGAGCTTTTAAGTCAAAATCTGTACGGCTATGAATCCCTTCAAGTTCTTTGAAACCAAAAGGAAAATTAAACTCAATGTCACATGCAGCATTGGCGTAATGGGCAAGTTTTAAATGGTCGTGAAAACGGTAATTCTGATTGCCAAATCCCAATGATTGGTGCCATTTCATACGAGCTAATTTCCAGTGATTATACCATTCTATCTCAGTTCCCGGTCGAACAAAATATTGCATTTCCATCTGTTCAAATTCGCGCATTCGGAAGATAAATTGTCTTGCAACAATTTCGTTTCGGAATGCTTTACCAGTTTGAGCAATTCCAAAAGGAATTTTCATTCGTCCCGATTTTTGCACATTAAGGAAGTTCACGAATATTCCTTGAGCTGTTTCAGGGCGAAGGTATATCAAATTAGCGTCTTCACTAACAGAACCCATCGCAGTACTGAACATCAAATTAAACTGGCGTACCTCTGTCCAGTTTTTAGATCCAGAAATTGGACACACAATTTCGGCATCAATTATTATTTGACGCACTTCTTCAAGGTTATTTGCTTCAAGAGCACCCTTAAATCTATCGAGTATCGAGTCAGCCTTAGCCTGATTTTCTAGCACTCTAACATTGGTGTTTCTAAACGTTTCTTCATTGAAACTCTCTCCAAAACGCTCCTTTGCTTTCTCGATTTCTTTGGTTATCTTGGCCTCAATCTTAACCAAATGCTCCTCGATTAACACATCAGCACGATATCTTTTTTTGCTATCTTTGTTGTCTATCAATGGATCATTGAACGCATCAATATGACCAGAAGCCTTCCAAGTTGTAGGGTGCATAAAAATTGCAGCATCTATACCAACAATGTTTTCATGCATCTGAACCATAGCTTTCCACCAATATTCACGAAGGTTTTTTTTTAATTCTACCCCCATTTGGCCATAATCATACACGGCACTCAATCCATCATAAATCTCGCTACTTTGAAAAATAAACCCGTATTCTTTTGAATGTGAAATAATGTTTTTAAAAATATCCTCCTGATTCATCTTTTAAGATTAATTATTTAGGATGCAAAAGTAATCTTATTGTTATTTGATTTCTTGTTCATTTGAAAATAAATTTATGGATTGGGGAAATTTACAGATAATGCTGCATTATCCTTTGATACATGTCTGATTTCGTTTTATAATCAGAATTAGATTTCTGCCATAGCACACATTTCACTACATTTGCACCTCGAAAATGATGAACATGAGAAAAAATTTTGTTGAGGAATTGAAGTGGAGAGGAATGATTCAAGATATCATGCCTGGGACAGAGGAGTTATTGAACAAACAAATGGTTAGCGGGTATATTGGCTTCGATCCCACTGCTGATTCACTTGGAATTGGAAATATGGTGCCTGTAATGATGTTGCTTCATTTTCAAAAAGCAGGGCACAAACCAATTGCTTTAGTGGGGGGGGCTACTGGCATGGTTGGCGATCCATCAGGGAAGTCAGCCGAAAGAAACTTGTTGGATGAATCTACACTCAATCATAATGTAGCATGTCAAAAAAAGCAACTTGAGAAATTTCTTGATTTCGATTGTGGACCCAACTCAGCAGAAATTGTCAATAATTATGATTGGTTTAAAGAATTTTCGTTTCTTGAATTTATTCGAGAAGTTGGGAAACATCTGACGGTAAATTACATGATGTCAAAAGACTCAGTAAAAAATAGATTAGAAAATGGAATGAGTTTTACGGAATTCAGCTACCAATTAGTACAAGGATACGATTTCTATTATCTTTGGAAAAATAAGAATATTCAACTTCAGATGGGAGGCTCCGATCAGTGGGGAAATATAGTTACAGGGACTGAACTAATTCGAAGAAAATCTGGAGGTGAGGCATTCGCGTTAACTACTCCATTAATAAAAAAAGCAGATGGTACCAAATTTGGTAAAACGGAAAGTGGGAATATTTGGTTAGATAAGTCAAGAACCTCACCTTACAAATTCTATCAATTTTGGCTGAATGCAGGTGATGAAGATGTCAAAACATACATCCGTATTTTCACCTTATTCACAAAAGAAGAAATAGAAACACTAGAGAAAGAACATTCGCTCGCACCTCATTCTAGAATATTGCAAAAGGCGCTAGCTAAGGATATAACAATCCGAGTTCACTCAGAAGAAGATTTTAGCGCAGCAGTTGAAGCATCTGAAATACTTTTTGGGAAAGGAACTGAAGATACATTGCAAAATTTATCGGAGGATGATTTCCTGTCGATTTTTGAAGGAGTAGAGCAAGAACAAATAAATAAAACAGATCTCGATTCAGACATTTCTATTGTTGATTTTTTGACAGAGAAGACTCAAATTTTTCAGTCCAAAAGCGAAGCAAAAAAAATGATACAAGGAGGAGGTGTCTTTGTAAACAAAGCTAAAGTGGAGGGTTTGGAGACAGTAATAAATTCACGAAATTTGATTAGCAATAAATATATCCTAATTCAGAAAGGTAAGAAAAATTATTATTTAGTTAGGATCATTTCCTGATTAAACACAATTCCCTATTGATGCTTTGATTTTTGTTTTGGTATTTCTAACTAACTAATAAATTGCAACCTCTGATGTCACTATTGTCAAAGCGCCCAATCACTTCGAAACTTCCATCTTCATATATTATCCCCAAGTCTTGAGTTGCAATAAATGAGCAAGAATGGATATTAGCCAAATCAATCACATTTATTCCTCCTGTTTTAAGACAAGGTAAAATACTAAGAGGGTCATTAATATCCCTAATCAAAACCTTCATCCACGGAGGACAAACAAATAAGCCGTTCCCCTTGGAATAAGCTTGCGAAAGAAGCTCAGTCATCCCGTATTCACTATGAATCTCTGATACACCAAATCTGCTTTTAAGAATAAAGTGCAATTCCTGTTTTACTAGTTCTTTGCGTTTGCCTTTCATTCCTCCTGTTTCCATTATGATAGTGTTTTTTAAGGAAAATTCATATTTTTCAACTAAATCTAAGAGTGCATAAGTGACACCAATCAAGATGTTTTTTTTGTTCTCGTTTTTAAATTGGCCGTGAACTTCTTCTGTTGTCATTAGTGACTTAATCAACTCCTCTGTATCGTTCAAATAAAATTTACTTAATTCACTTTCTGATTTATCGATTAAATCATTCACCATATGAATTAATGAGGAGCCATTTCGTTCTAGATACGATGGAAGTAAAGCAAATATTGTGTACTCTTTAATGTTACCATAGAACAACTCAAAACATTTAAGATAGCTCTTTTCATAAATAGAAACTTCCTTAACATAGTGACAGCTTGGGTTATCATGAGTGGTGCCACTACTTGTAAACGTAACTAATTCTGAATTTGAATTTTTTGTTGAACTAAGTATGGTATGTGTTTTGAAAAATTCAATCGGTAAGAAGGGTATTTGGTCTATTTCCGAAACTTTATCTATATCAATTTTGAGGGTATTAATATATCTATTGTAAACTTCACAATCCTTTGCTTGATAATGGAAAATTTCAAGAGTTTTATGTTTGAATTGAGAATCATTCGAGATAGAAAATATATTTTCTGTTGCAGGTTTCATGGTTAATTTTACAAACTTACTAAAAAGATAGAGAAATAAACTCTATTTTTGAAATAAAAAAATAACTACCTTTATGGTCCTAATTCGAGCAATGAAAAATCAATTTTCTATATTATTTATTCTTTTCATTTTGATTGCTTTTATTTCATCTTGTGTTAAAGAGAAAAACTTCCCTTTGGCTCCTGTGATTACTTTTAAAGAGATTACAAACAAAATGGTTTCTACATCTGATGGTCTTACTACCCTTTCTGGAATAGACTGCACGATCAAATTCACTGATGGTGATGGTGATATAGGAGTTTCTTCAACTGATCCAATACCAGATTTAAAGGTAGTGTATCAATTCAAAGGCATTGATGGTAAATTTCATCCATATGATAATTCCACCACAAGTGGTTTTGATACTCTTAATTTTCCATACAGGATACCAGATATCACTCCGCAAGGACAATTCAAAGCTCTTGAAGGGGAGATAAAAATCCAATTGAGAGGCGAGCCATTATTTCCATTTTATCCTTTAGTCCCTTTGCAAAATGCAGCATTTAGACTTGCAATAATAATGCGTGATAGAGCCAATCATTATAGCGATTGGGTTTATTCAGATGAAGTCACAAATCCTTAGAATTGTATAGGTATTCAAACTTTTTTTACTTTAACTGGATGAAAAATAATAAACCAATAATCATTTGGCTTCTTCTTGGCTGTGTTCTTATTTATTTAATGGTTGTCATTGGAGGCATAACTCGACTTACTCATTCTGGGTTATCAATGGTTGAATGGAATCCAATTATTGGTTCCATTCCTCCACTCTCAGATACTGATTGGCAAATACCCTTTGAGAAGTATAAACAAACTCCTGAATACAAGATAATAAACAATCAATTTTCACTAGATGAATTCAAGTCCATATATTGGTGGGAGTATATTCACCGATTTTTAGGACGAACCATTGGATTGGTGTTTGTTATTCCTTTTTTATATTTCTGGATTCAAAAGCGTTTCTCAAAAGACTTACTTAAAAAAATGTTGACTCTATTATTGTTAGGTGGTTTACAAGGTGTTTTGGGATGGTACATGGTATATAGTGGTTTACAAAAGGAACCTCATGTCAGTCATTATCGGTTAGCCGCACATCTAATTTCAGCATTCACAGTATTTGGCTTTACCTTTTGGTATGCTTTAGATTTGCTTTATCCTAAGGCTGTAGGAATAAATAAAATGAACAGACAACTTAATCGGTTGTCTATAATTATGCTTTCATTAATTATTTTTCAGATAATTTATGGGGCTTTTGTAGCAGGATTAAAAGCTGGTTTGTTTTATAATAGCTTTCCAAAAATGGGAAATAAATTGTTTCCAGACACCATTGTTTCTTTTGAACCATTTTATAAGAACTTTGTCGCGAATCCATCTGGAGTACAATTCATACATCGAGTTCTTGCTTTTTTGGTTCTCGCCATCGTTTTGTATGTTTGGGAGAGTGTTAGATGTTCTGAAACTTCACAACTTCAAAGAAAAGCATCTAATTTTATTTTAGGTGTTGTAACAGTTCAATTTCTTTTAGGTGTACTAACAATTCTTTATGCGGTTCCTGTAGTTTTAGGAGTTCTGCACCAAACAGGGGCCTTCTTTTTATTTGCTTCTTGTTTGTTTTTTATTCATACTCTTCGCAAAGAAGTTTGAGGTATCGTCTTCCTTCCATTCAAATGTTTCGATAAGTCGGTAAATATCTTTTCTAATGAACGTTAGGACAGGTTTAATTGAATCAGTGTTTGGTACTGCGTTAAAATACAAAGCCCCTCGGATAAAATGTTTTGTACTGTCAGTCAGAAAAAATTGAATTGATGAGGCTGCATTGCCTTCAATCTCATACACCAAACCGTACACATTACTTTTAGGTTTTGAAATTTGTTGTTCTTCAATACCAGATGCCTTGATTTGGTGTTTTGCAGCTAAGGTATACGTGTCTTGTAAGTACCCAGAAATGTTATTACTGACCGATTTATAACTAAGGTGTAATGTCCCATTGAACATTTGGAAATTCAAATTTAACCAACACGGTTCTGCGTTCGCATTTTTATCATTTTCCATCTTTGAATAAGAAGGGATTTCAAATGTAAATGGACAACTAGCATCATATTTTTCATATTTTTTTTCAGGAAGGGATAATCGGAAATAAGCTTTTGGTTTTGGAACTGTAACATCGTCATCAGAGCAAGACGTAAATTGAAAGAAAGAAAAAATCACTAGAAAAAAAGGAATGTTAAAATTTTTCATTGTCTTTTTGAATTGATATTTTTACTCTTTTTAACTTTCTATTATCTGCAGATTCTATGGTAAATAATAAATTGTTGAATTGAATTGTTTCGTTCCTTGTAGGTATCCTTCCTTCTATTTCAATGATTAAACCCGCTAAGGTATCAGCTTCGCCTTTTACTTCTTCAAATGCCTCCCCATCAATTTCCAAAATTCGATATACATCATTCAAATGCGCTTTCCCTTCAAAAACAAAGTTATTTTCATCAAGTTTAGAATAAACCAAATCATCATCGTCAAATTCATCATTTATTTCACCTACAATTTCTTCAATGACATCCTCTAAAGTTACTATGCCTGATGTGCCACCATATTCATCAACTACAACAGCTAGATGAATTTTCTTCGATTGAAATTCACGGAGTAAATCATCAATTTTTTTATTCTCAGGAACAAAAAATGGCGGCCTTATTATTGACTGCCAATTAAAACCTTTTTTTTCGTTCTTATACTGAAGTAAATCTTTTGCGTACAAAACTCCTACAATATTATCAAGTTTTTCCTTGTAAATCGGCACACGTGAAAACCCACTATTCGTAATGTCTGTGAGAAGTTTTTCAAACTCATGGATTGAATCAAAGGCAACAACATCCATCCTTGATTTCATAATTTGTTTCACATCAGTGCTGCCAAATTTTACAATCCCTTTTAGTATCTTATGATCTTCTACAGGTATTTCATTGTCTGAGGTGAGATCCAATGCTTGTGATAATTCATCTACGGAAATATTATGAGATTTTGGAATGATCAACTTGTCTAGCAATGAAGTTGAAAAGATTAAAAAAGAACTAATAGGATAAAATATTTTTTGAAGAAATTGAACCAATAAAAATAGAAAACGCGCTGAGCTCAAAGGATTCTGTGTGGCATATATTTTTGGTATTACTTCTCCAATTAATAAAATTAGAAATGTTACTACTACAACTTGAATGACAAAACCTAATAAATGGCTTTCTGGGGTGAATTCAAATATCTCTTCCATCACCAAAGTTGAAAGCACCACAATTGCGATATTAATAAAATTGATACTTATTAGTAGAGTGGCTAATAATCTTTTGGGAGCACCTACAAGCTTCAAAATGCTTTCATCTATCTCATTTCCTGAAATTTTTAGATCTTCCATATCAGATGGAGTAAGTGAAAAGAAGGCAGACTCCGCAGCAGACACTATTGAAACTATTAAAAGCAGAGCGAACATTGATATCAATGAAATCACTATGCCTACCGAAAAAGGTTTCACGAAAATAGCAAGAAGGGAAGTCTGATAGTATAAAATGTGAATAAGAAGTGTAGGCAATGTGGATAGATTTTTAAAATAAAATGTTTGATAATTAATCTTGCAGACTAATCATCAAACATTTTTATTTAATTACTAAAAAGGAAGACCATCAGAGCCATTAATGTTACTATCTGAAGCATCTCCAATATCATCAATTGGATTAGATTGATTGTTTTCTTTTTTGCCAAGCATGGTGAATGAATCTGCGACAATCTCAGTGATGTAATGCTTCGCACCATCTTTATCATACGAACGCGATCGTATTTTTCCTTCCAAGTAAATTGTCATACCTTTTCTCAAATACTTTTCAGCGATATCGGCTAGTCCTCTCCAAACAACAATATTATGCCATTCGGTCTGTTCTTTTCGATTACCACTTTTGTCTTTGAAAACCTCAGATGTAGCTAATGAAAAACTTGCTACACTTGCACCTCCTTCTAGGTGACGTACTTCGGGGTCCTTTCCTAAATTACCCACCAAAATTACTTTGTTAATTCCTGCCATTTTGATTTTGTTTTAATGAATACTTTAGCAAAAGTAGGAAATGAATTGCATTTTTAGTAAAAAAAAAGGAAAAATTATTTCACTACTATTCTTCCTAACAATTTATTAAACTCCTTTTTTGCTTGAAGTAAATAAAATTGTGTCTGCATTAATTTTGTAACTTCATCTTCAGGAAGATTTTCTTTCAACTTTTTTTGAATATCTCCGATCATCATCTCTAGCCTTCTGCTTTTTAATGAATATATTGCATTGTTCAATGAATGCTTTAAAATTTCTTCCTCTTTTGTAATAAATATACTGTGTTTTTCCCAGTCCGATAGAAAATAAGGATTTGAAATCAAGTCTATTGCTAAAGTACTAATTTCCTGATTCGGGTGATTGGTGAAAAAATTAGATTCCGGAATATTACTTTGATCAATCTGATGAACAAATTCGTCAAATATACTTTTGTACAACTTATTTTCTAGTATAATATCATCTTTCTCCAGTTCATGCCTTATTAATTCAGCGATACTAATGTCAAGTTGAAGAGGTCGCTCGGATTCGTCAACATCCTCGCTGTCTATTTGTACTATTTTATGACCATAATTTATTAGAATTCGTATAATGTCTCGTTCTTGATGTTCTGAATCGAGATAGGAAATAGCTCTTTTATCAGTTTCAAGTAGCCCTTCATTAGGAACGAATTCTGGAATTTTTTCCTGTACTGCAGATTGAATTTTTCTTTCATTGAATTTTTTGCTCCGAATTTTGTTTAATTCATTCAATAGAATAGTCTCCTCCAATTCCATGATTCTAGAACATTCTTTTATATAAACGGAACGGTAGATTGCCTCTGGAATCAAAGCTATACTTTCAACTATCTCTTTTATCAATTCAGCTTTTTTTATTGGGTCGTCTTTAACCTCAATCATTAAAAGGTTTGTCTTAAATGAGATAAAATCTCGCGAATTGTCCTTGATGAATTTTTTCAATTCATCCGTAGTAACTCGTTTTGAAAATGAATCAGGATCATCTCCATCAGGAAATAACAGGACCTTTACATTCATTCCTTCTTCAAGAATTAAATCAATCCCTCTAAAACTTGCTTTTATTCCTGCACTATCTCCATCATATAATATGGTGATATTATTAGAAAATCTCCTAATAAGTTTTATCTGCCCTACCGTTAATGAGGTACCACTGCTAGCCACCACATTTTCAATTCCCGCTTGATGCATCGAGATTACATCCGTGTAACCCTCTACAAGGAAACAATTATCCTGATGAATTATTTCCTTCTTCGCGAAAAAGATACCGTACAGGACATCACTTTTGTGATAAATTTCCGTCTCAGGAGAGTTGATGTATTTAGCGGTCTTTTTATCCGTTCGCAATGTTCTCCCACCAAACGCGATTACACGACCACTTATATTATGAATCGGAAACATGACTCTGCCCCAAAAGCGATCTAGATATTTCCGAGAGGTAGTTTGGTTTTCGACTTCCAACACTTCGGAATTATTTCCTTCTTCATTTTTATATTCTATGGTGAGTCCTGATTTAACAAGATATTCGAACTTATAAGCGTTTGCTAAAGCGGTGTCAGTAAAACTTGTGCGAGTATTAAGACTATAACCAAGTTGGAATTTATTAATGATGTCTTCTCTAAAACCTCTTTCTTTGAAATAACCTAGTCCTATAGATTTCCCTTCATCAGTTGAAAATAAATTTTCAGTAAAGTTCTTTTGAGCGTAGGTGGAAACAACAAACAAACTCTCCCTATCATTATTTGTTTGAATCTGTTCGGGAGTTTGAACTTCTTCAGAAATTTCAATATTGTATTTTTTCGCAAGATGACGTAATGCCTCAGGATAGGTCATTTGCTCTTTTTCCATCAGAAAATTGACAGAGTGCCCACCCTTTCCACAGCCAAAACACTTGTAAATTCCTTTCGCAGGAGAAACATAAAAAGAAGGAGTTTTTTCATCATGAAAAGGACAAAGTCCAATTAGGTTAACACCTCTTTTTTTTAAAGTAACGTAATCGGCAACCACTTCCTCCACACGAGCGGCTTCAAAGATTTTATCTATATCTTGCTTGGGTATTATCATTACTCATTAGAATTCAATAATTGTGTTTCTTGAGTCTTCTTCTTTTCTTTTCGGTAAATTAATACCAAACTTAAGGCAACTAATAAAGCGCTAGTTAAAACAAAGACCCATTCATTATCATTACTTCCAATTTTGTCAGCATCAACTCCTATTGCTCCTCTATTTGACAACCAAACTGCGAATACAGCAACCCCATTATTAATGAAATGTGCAATCATACCTGGCCATAGCGACCCACTCCAAACAAATAAATATCCAAGATATGCCCCCATCAACATACGAGGAACAAAGCCATAAAACTGCATATGAAATGCACTAAAGAGCGCTGCTCCTATCCAGACACCAATATGTTTGTTCCTTGTACATTCAATTAACACTTTTTGCAGCATCCCCCGAAAGAACAATTCCTCGCTAACAGCTGCCATAAAAGCAATGACAAATAAATTTAGTATTAACACGCCAACTGAAGTACCTTTTGTAAAAGCATCAGTTATTTCTCCTGCTTGTACCTCACTACTTTTCATCCAAGTTTCCATTCCTCTAAATGCTTCTGGCAAGTGCATCCCTTGATTCATTTCTGCTAACCAATTGATTAATGGCATTGCCAAAAGCATTCCCAATCCCGCCAATAATGCTGTCGATAAGATTGGTGTACGAGTTATTCCAAGGTAGTGTATTCCTTTTTTTGTCCAAAAAATAGCGAATAGAATTGGAGGAAGTATAAATATTATCACAACGCTTATTAATTGTTCCAACTTCATCTTAAAAATCTCGTCAGCATCATCATAGTTGATTTTTACATTCAATAGAGACGCTAGGTAGGTAAGCAGCCCAAGAGAGACTAATACAAATAGAATAATGGATAGTTTTAACCACGAATGACGTTCTTCGTCTAAGTTTTGCATTGCTTTTGTTATTTTTTGATAATTTTGCACAAATGTACTACGAATTACGAATCTTTGCGAATCATCCAAATCTTAATTTACTTTGGGATTCCATTTTTTATTTCTCGAGTGCAGAATAATTACAACTATCAGAATTCATCATTCTCACTTATTTCATTATTATTTGAGTCACTTGATAAAATCACCTTAGAATTTAAATGGTAAAAATAGGAAATATTGAGTTAGGGGATTTCCCCTTGTTATTAGCACCAATGGAAGATGTTAGCGATCCTCCTTTTAGGGCGGTTTGTAAACAGAATGGCGCTGACCTAATGTACACAGAGTTTATTTCTTCCGAAGGGTTAATTCGTGATGCGAAAAAAAGTCTTCAGAAACTAGATATCTTCGAATACGAAAAACCAATAGGAATACAGTTGTTTGGGTCCGAAATCGATTCGATGCGAGAGGCTGGAGTAATTGCTGACCAAGCGAACCCTGATTTGATCGACATCAATTATGGTTGCCCTGTAAAGCAAGTTGCTTGCAGGGGAGCAGGAGCAGCGCTATTGCAGGATATTCCTAAAATGGTGAAGATGACTTCTGAGATTGTAAAAATTGCACATCGCCCAGTAACGGTAAAGACGCGCTTAGGTTGGGACGATTCTACAAAGAATGTCAATGAAGTTGCCGAAAGACTTCAGGATATTGGGATACAAGCACTCACTGTGCACGGTCGTACTCGGTCTCAAATGTACAAAGGAGAGGCTGATTGGACCTTGATTGGAGAAATCAAAAATAATCCACGAATTACCATTCCAATTTTTGGAAATGGCGATGTAGATTCTCCAGAAAAGGCTAAACTTATGCAAGATCGATTTGGTGTGGATGGGATAATGATTGGCAGAGCAAGTATAGGCTATCCTTGGATATTCAACGAAATAAAACATTTCTTAAAAACGGGTCACCATTTGTCGGCTCCTAGCATAATCGAACGAGTAAATGTTTGTAAACAACATCTCGATTTTTCAATGCGTTGGAAATCTAATCATGCAGGTATTGTGGAAATGCGAAGACATTATACCAACTATTTTAAAGGACTTCCACACTTTAAGGAATTGCGTCTAAAGTTAGTCACTACATACGACCATGCTGAAATTCTCAATTTACTGGATGAGGTGGTTAAGAAGTATACGGAAAACGAAGTAGTAGAAAGTTAATACGCTCGAAATTCCCTTAAACTAGTAGAGTAACATTATCTGATAAAGTACTTTTGTTACAGATTTGTTAGAACAAAAATCAGTGTTTTTTCTAATACTAACATACCCCCTTTGATAACTAACTTATATATTTTGATTAGGAGACCATAATTTTCATTAAATTTGTTTAATTATTTTAGACATTCTCCTTGATGAAAACTTCGAAACAAATAATGGCCGAACTTACCCAAACTGCACTGATGCCTCAGGAGGAGATGTTGGAGGTCGGTAGAAAGAAGGGGAAGTTATATATTGGTATTCCAAGAGAGCTTTCGTTTCAAGAAAATAGAGTTTCACTAGTGCCGGATGCTGTGGCACTTCTTGTTAACAATGGCCATCGAGTTGTGGTTGAAACTAATGCTGGGCAAATGGCAAATTTTCAAGACAACGACTATAGTGAAGCCGGAGCGCATATAGCGTATAGTGCTGAAGAGGTGTATAAGGCTGATATTATTTTAAAAGTAGCACCGCCCTCGCCAGAAGAAATTGCGATGATGCAACAGCGCCAAACGCTTATTTCGGCTTTACAACTAACCGTTCAACCAGAAAATTTTCTTAAGCAATTGATGGCGAAACGAGTTACTGCTATTGCTTTTGATTGGATAAAGGGTGAAGATGGAATTTATACTGTAATCCGCTCTATGGGCGAAATAGCAGGAGGTACATCCATTCTAATCGCAGCTGAATATTTAAGCAATGTAAATAATGGTCAAGGGGCTATTCTTGGTGGCATCTCTGGTATTTCTCCTACTGATGTTGTTATACTTGGTGCAGGTACCGTGGGCGAATTTGCGACTCGTGCTGCACTTGGTTTAGGTGCTTCTGTCAAGGTATTCGATAATTCTATATATAGGTTAAGGCGATTACAAACTTCTATAGGTACTCGGGTTTTCACTTCGGTTATTCAACCTCGTGTATTAGCTAAACATTTGAAAACGGCTGATGTGGTGATAGGTGCCATTAGGGGACAGCATGGAAGAACACCATGTGTTGTGACCGAAGAAATGGTGAGTGAAATGAAAACAGGTTCTGTGATAATTGACGTCAGCATTGATCAAGGTGGATGTTTTGAAACTTCAGAAGTAACCAATCATACCAAACCTGTTTTTAGAAAGCATGGTGTGATTCATTATTGTGTACCCAACATTGCTTCTCGTGTCTCGAGAACTGCTTCGTATGCACTGAGTACAATTTTTGCTCCTATCCTAATCAATATTGGAGAGCAAGGAGGTGTAGAAAATATGCTCAGAAGAGATGTTGGTGTAAGAAATGGAATTTATCTCTACAATGGAACACTTACCAATCAGGATTTGGGAGAAATGTTTAAGCTTCCTTATAAAGACATTAACCTATTAATGGCTGCATTGTAATCGAAACAAATAATTGTTTGTTTCTTGAATATTCTATCTACCTTATCAATCTCTTTCATTAATTTATCACGTAACTTACTTCAATAAACTATGGCAATAGAAGGAAAAAATTCAGATTTATACAGGCGATTCAGACTTTATGGCTTTGGATTTTTAATTGGTATGCTTATGGTGAGTATGCTCTACAAAGGGAAAGGATGCCAAATGCCTAATTCTGCAAAATTGGAAGAATTAAGCTATCAACATATTGAGTATACTGAAAAGGCTGATTGCATTATGAAATGCAGAAACATAACGGATGCTGAAATAAAACAAGTAATGAAGAGTGGAAAAGTAAACTATACATTATCTGATGTACACCACAAACCTTATCCTACTTACACAATAGAAGGCCCTACGGGAACCAAACGTAATTTGCGAATTGTGATTGACGATGTAGATAGTATTTCAAAAGTACTTACAACCACAGATCTTCTTTTTGAAAAAGATAACTGCAATTGTAAGTAAAGTCTTGTATTCGTTTAATGATCGGAGATGGCCTTTGTCTTTTCTTGTTTTTTGTATCGAATAAACAAAACAATGGGAATACAAAATAGAATGAGTAAACCAACAACAAAAAATCCCTGGTCGTAACTAACGAGGGCTTGTTGCTTAAACACC